>CAIJKT010000250.1 GCA_903821255.1 uncultured Lentisphaeria bacterium
GCAAGACATTTACCGCACAGCGGTTGCGATCTTTTGAGTTTGGATTCGCACTCTTCGAGGCCTTCGATACCCCGGGATCGGCAGCCTTTCAGAATACGAACCAATTCTCAAAATCTTCGCAATCTATTGTTAAAATTTCAGCCGTGCAGAGTATAACTTATGCCACAGCGAAAACAAGCGGTTTGATCCGTGAAAAAACTTCCTGCTTTTCATGCGCAAGATGCCAAAGATCATAGTTGGCCTGAAGATTCAGCCACAACTGCGGAGTCGTTTTCGTAGCCATTGACAAACGCATCGCCATCTCCGGCGTGACGCTCTTATGTTCATTTACTATTGCAGAAATAGCCTTGCGGGATACTCCGATTCTTTCGGAAAATTCGCTGACAGTAATATTCCACTCTTTCAGATAAAGCCTTTTCAGGATGCCGCCGGGATGGCTGGGGCATCTGCTTCGCCTGGTTACATTTAATACCTTTTCACTCATGACGTCATCTCCTTTTTTAATGGTAGTCCAGATAATCAACAATTTCGGCATCCCGGCCGTTCATGCGGAAAGTGACGCGCCAGTTTCCGGAAACCCGTACCGAATAAATCATGTTTCTCTTAGGCTCAAGCAAATGCAGCATATATCCGGGAACGTTCATATCCGCCGCGCATTCCGCCGCATCAAGCAAGTCAAGAATATCACTCAGTTTATCCGCATGCCTGGCTTGAATCCCGCTTAAATCATTATTTTCAAAAAACCGCTTTAAACCCTTATGCTTAAAATTTTTTATCATTCCCGGCCCTTAACTGAAAAATAAATCTCATTTATATGAGTGTAACCCCAAGTGTTACATAAATCAAGGATGATATGAAATTTTTCAAACTTTTTTATATTACGGCCTCGGCAAACGCCGGAAACTGCCGCTGATAAGTTCCTAAGTATAAAACGTGTCCCCGGATATGCCCGGTAGAACTTCCATACATTTTCTCAAACGACTTTATGTGATTTGCAGCATTTTTACAATTGACTTTGCGGAAGGACGATTACAAAACTCCCGTTCCGCCGTTGGAGTAATAATGGGTGCAATTCCCCAAAAAAATAGAACATATTCTCGCACAAAGGCACGGAGACACGAAGAAAATGGCAAGTTTTACTTTTCCTTGTGTCTTTGCGCCTTTGTGCGAGATAATTGGCGGGGGGTTACAGATTGAAGCCAGTATCTTAATTTTAACGCAAAGGCGCAAAATCGCCAAGGAGAAAAAAGCCTTTAAAAAATTCTCTGTTTCGCGCCTTTGCGTCTTTGCGTTAAATTCTTCAGTTTTTGATGCTTGCATAATATCACGCTCCGGCTATATTTCAGTTTGAATGAAACGTTTTAGGGAGAAATAGAGTAAAAAAGAGGCAAGAAATCAAAAAACTATTGCATGAAAACATCAAAACTAAATCTGCCCCCTATTGACCAGTGATGTTAACCACCGTTTAAATTATCAAATCGAGGATGATTAATGAAGATCAATAGAAGCAGAATATATTGTACGGGATTTGCATTTATATTTTGCGTATCCGCATTATGTATGGAATCAAACAAGCTCAATAGCATCGCTGCAAATTTAGATGAAGGAATGGAGTGCTATGATAATCTGAGTAAATATTCACAATTAAAGAAGAACGCAGATTTGTATTTGACTTTAAATAATATGAATAGCATTACTGTGGGAATGGACTGTAGTAAGGATAAATTAGAATTTGACATTCAGTCTCTTAAAAAATATATCATTGAGAATGTTAAGTCCAGATATCTTGTATATATGCTTTTCTCTAAAGGTGTTTTTGCAAAATATAGTGAAGAAGAAAAAGAACATGAAATCAAGTTTTTGGAAAATTATTTTGCTGAATTTGGATTTAAAAGATTGATAATTGAATATGCTACCAGCGTCATGGGATGTTCTATCTCGGTTGATAAAATCATAACGCCTGGCACTTCCCAAGCGCAGACAAAACGACTTGCTTCCATACTGCTTTACCAGCCATCTCCTGTCGAGAAAATTAAGTCAAAAGCATTTGAACAAAATCGTAAAAACGCGGAACAAGGACTGGCGGACGCTCAGTATGCCCTTGGACTTTGTTATGCGAAAGGGGAAGGCGTAGTAATTGATATGGCTGAGGCTGTTAAATGGTATCGCAAGGCCGCAGAACAAGGTCTGGCGGTCGCTCAATGTGAGTTAGGAGACAGAGTGCAAGATAAAGCCGAAGCGGTGAAATGGTATCACAAAGCCGCAGAGAAAGGATTTACAAGAGCACAGGTCAGTTTAGGTTCTTGTTATCAATATGGCTCCGGCGTAAAATCGGATATAATTGAAGCAGAAAGATGGTATCAGGAAGCCGCGAAAAATGGTTGTGAGTGGGCAAAAAAACGTCTTAAAAAATTAAATGAACTTTTTCAACTTCGCAAGGATGCCGAAAATGGCGATAAGAAGGCACAATATGAGCTCGGGTGTTGTTATGACAATCGTGATGGCGTTGCAAGGGATGAAGCCGAGGCGGTAAAGTGGTGGCATAAAGCTGCCGAACAAGGTTATCCAGAAGCGCAGTTCGACCTTGGGTGTTATTACATGAACGAGAAAAATGACGAAGCGGTAAAATGGTGGAAAAAGGCTGCGGGAAATGGACATGAAGAAGCACAGTATACACTTGGCTTACATTATTATAAAGGTGATGGAGTAATACAAGATAGGGCTGAAGCGGTAAAGTGGTGGAGAAAAGCGGCGGAAAATAATCATAAGGGTGCTCAATATGAATTAGGTTCTTGCCTCTATCATGGCATTAGTGTGGTTGAGGATAAGGCTGAAGCGGTAAAGTGGTGGAGAAAAGCGGCGGAAGATGGCAATACAGATGCCCAGTGCTGGCTCGGATTTTGTTGTGAAAACGGTATTGGCGTAATAGCTGATAAAGCAGAAGCAATGAAGTGGTACCGCAAAGCCGCACGTTGGAATCCAGAAGCTCATACTGCACTAAAAAGGCTAAAGCAATAGAGTTCAGATTAGCATTGATTCTGGAGCCCTGTGCAGAAATACGAATTGGCATTTGACGCAAACAGAATAAAAACCAATATCTGGGTCATCGGGATCAAACTTTTTTTCCCGTGTTCTTGATGCCCTGTCATGCACTCGGATGGAGTTTCTTTAGGAGGATGTCAATTGAAGCTTTTCTATCTTCTTTTTTAGTTTTTCTTGTTCTGCTTTATTTGAAGTAACCCCAATAGCTTTCGTAAAAAATATAATTGCTTCTTTATTTTGCTCTAATTTTTCACATGTTTCTCCCATATGAACCAATAAATTAAATTCTTTATGAGAAATGCTTAGTGCTTTTGCAAAAGCATTTTTTGCTTCAGAATATTTTTCTTGTTGATATAAAACAAAGCCATAGGTATCCCAGTAAGAAGGATCATTACCTTGGTCTTCGTGTATTAACTGTTTCATTAATATTTCAGATTCTTGTAAATTTTTCCTTTCCATTGCATATAAGTATGCCAAGTTGTTTTTTGCCGGATTATTTCCTTTATTAATCGCTTTTTTAAACCATTCTTCGGCTTCGTCATTAATCTTTTTATCCAAAAACAATACGCCTAAACACAAATCGGCTTCCCCTGTTGTATCATTCTTGAGATTCGAAGCTTTTTCATAATATTTTTTTGCCAATTCAAAATCAAAGGGAACATAATTGTTGCTATAATAAATTTGACCCAACGCCATTTGAGCTTTATATATATTGCCAATGTCTGCTACATCTTTAAGCAGTTCTATTCCTTTATTTATGTCTTGCGAAACGCCCAATCCCTTTAAATATAACAATCCGAGGTTATATTTAGAAAGAGCAACAGTACTTTCAATTTCTGTAGTTTCCCCTTTATGAGAGATTTCAAATTTAACGGTTGGAAGACTGGCCAATTTAGAATAATATTCGAATGCTTTTTTATAATCTTTTGCTGTTCCCCATCCGTTTTCAAAAAGAACACCTAAATAGAAGTTTGCGGCAGCAAGAGAATTTGAACATTCTTCAAATAATTCTTTTGCCCTTTCAAAATTTCTATTTTTGTAAGCATATATAGCACATTCGAAAATAAATTGGTTTTTAACATTTTGAGATTCCAGATTGTCTGCAAAAAGACTTAAGCTGAAAAATATATTGATTATTAATAAAATATATTTCATTGGCTTTGTCCATGGGAGCCATATTTTTAGCTTTGGTGTTTTCGTGCAATAACTCATTAATTTTCTCGCCTATTTTTGATTAAGACACCCTTTTGCCGTCCGAATCGACTGCCGCAATCACTCGTTTTAACATGCTTTATGTTCCACGAAATACAAGCAAAAATTGTCTCCAGCGGCGAATGGCACAGCAACCTTCTCTTTGAAATTGAAGAATATAAAGCCGGTCAGACGACCGGCGCTCCCGGGAAATTACATAAGTCATTCCCTGGTAAAACATTTTTTATCCTGTCCATCCTGTCTATCCCTGTTAAAATACAATTTTCCATTCGGTCAAGTTTGGCGAAAACCGGAACATTTTCAAACTTACTCTGTAATTCTGGTATAAAGAGGCTATCTTTAAAGGACGTTTTTTACGATTTAAAATTTTGAACAGGATAGCTTTATATAATGTCGCAGATACCAACATTAAGACTCAAATCACAGGCCCGTGCCTGCCGTGACGCACTGACGGAAGTGTTTCAGTCGGTACTCATCGAACACCGTCCGGCTGACCGGACGCTTTCCGCGTTTCTGCGCTCCAACCATAAATACGGCTCACGGGACCGGCAGTTGATCAGCGAATCAATCTTCGCAGTCTTCCGCTGGTGGGGAGTGCTCCGCAAGCTGCTTAAACCGGCCTTGCTGGAAGAATTGGAGAAAAAGCATGTGGAAGTTGAAATCCAGTCCCATAACCCGGCCTGGGATATACCGGACAAGACGTTTGCCGCCATCTTTCTCGGGGCCTGGATTCTGGAGCGCCGCGAACTGCCCGAAGCCGCCGATGTCTGGGTAAATGACCTGAATTTCGATTTCAGCAACCTGCGCCGCACCGGGCTTGACCGCTACAGCAGCCTTGACCTCCTTATTCCCGGAGTTATCGCCGCGCTCGCGCAGGCCGCCGATTTCAAAAATGTCACTCCGGCCACGATCGAACAACTGCTGCCGGAATGGGTTTATCCGTTTCTGCCGCAGGGCGTCAACAATCTTGAACTGATCAAATGGTTTCAGCAGCGTCCGCCGATGTGGCTCCGCGCCCAATGCGACGACATCGACGGTTTGATCAGGAAACTGAAAAATCAGGGCCTGAGCATTCAGCGTCATGCGAATATCCAGAAAGCCGTCTGCGTGGAAAATGCCAAGGTGAATCTGTATTCGCTGGAAGAATTCCGCGGCGGCCTGTTTGAAGTGCAGGATCTGGCCTCCCAGGTCATCGGGCTCACCTGTTCGCCGAAGCCCGGCGAAAGATGGTGGGACGCCTGCGCCGGCGCCGGCGGCAAGACGCTCCAGCTCGCCGACATGATGCAGCGCAAAGGCAGTGTCGTTGCCACCGATATCCGCGAATACAAACTTGATGATCTGCGCAAACGCGCCCGCCGCGCCGGTTTCCCGAATATCATGTGCAAGGAATGGGACGGCAAGGC
>CAIJKT010000251.1 GCA_903821255.1 uncultured Lentisphaeria bacterium
CCGCGTTTGGTACGGTCAAAATACTGGTCAACAATGACGACGTCGCGCGGTTTCATGTTTTCTTTCAGACTCCCGACCGCGGAAATGCTGAGGATATGGGTTACGCCAAGCGTTTTCATGGCGTAAATATTGGCGCGGTGGTTAAGTTCTCCCGGCATCAGCGGGTGTCCCTGGGCATGCCGCGGCAGAAAAACCACTTCCACTCCATGAATGCTGCCGCAGACGAATTTGTCGGAAGGAGGTCCGAACGGAGTATCTATCTGCTGGTGTTTAATGTCTTCCATGCCTTCGATCTGATAAAGTCCGCTGCCGCCGATGATGCCAAGTTTCATTGAATATCTCCAGGTTGTTGTCAATTGCACTTTAAATTAATTATTCCATAAATATATTATCTCAAAGGAACAATGTAAAACTGATGAATTTATTTTTACGGAGAACTTCATGTCTGATATTGATGCAATGCGCGAAGAAGTCGCATATTTTATGCGCCGCCTTTATACTCAGCAGCTCACAACCACTTCAGGAGGGAACATATCGTTCAAATCCGGGGATGTCGTGCTGATTACGCCTTCAGCTCTGGATAAGGGCAGAATCACCGGCGGGCAGATCGGGGTGATGGATATGGACGGCAATATGAAAACAGAAAACCTGAAACCTTCCATCGAGACACGTCTGCATCTGGAGATTTACCGCAAACGTCCGGATGTGGCGGCGGTAGTGCATGCGCATCCGCTGGCGGCCAGCGCGTATGCCGCAACAACGCGAAAGATCAACACCACTCTGCTGGCGGAATCTTATGCCATAGTCGGCGAAATCGCGTATGCCGGTTACCATTGTATCGGCACCTCCGAACTGGCCTGCGAAACTGCGGCGGCGGCTTCCTCCGCCAACTGCGTGATCATGAAAAATCACGGCGCACTGGCAGTCGGGAAAACCCTGCTGGAAGCGTTTGACCGGCTGGAAGTGCTGGAAAACACCGCCAGGCTGAACCTGATTTGCGAGTCCGTATTGAAAGACGGGATTTCACCGCTTGCTCCGTCAGAACTCCGCGCGCTTGACGTGTTAATGGGAAGGCTTTGACAAGCAATTTCTTGCTTTTGCTTTCATTAAGGCTATATTTCTAAAATAAACCTATTATTGCAAGAAAGGTTAGAGGGTATGTTGTGCGACGCCTGTAAAAAAAATGATGCGACCATTCACATTCAGGAAATCATCAGCGGACAGAAGAAGACTATTCACCTCTGCGGCGAATGCGCAGCCAAAAAATCCGGGGATAATCCGGCGATGGAAATCGGCGGTTTTAACATTGCGGAACTGTTATATAATCTGACTGAAAAGTTGAAGATTCCCGGTTTTCAGCAGGCTTTGCAGCAGGACGGTGCCGCCCCGGCTCCGGAGAAAGCGCTGGTTTGCCCCGCCTGCGGCTGGACTACCGAAGGGCTGAGAAACAGCGGACGGCTGGGCTGTCCGGAATGTTACAATACGTTTCGTGATATCCTGGAAGGCGCGCTGGAGAATATGCACCGCGGCAAACTTCATGTCGGCAAAAAGCCGGGCTCCGACAGCTCTGACGAATCGCCCCGGCTTATGCTGGAACTGATGAATTATCAGAAAGAACTTGAGGAGCTTATTCAGCGCGAAGAATACGAAAAAGCCGCGAAAGTTCGCGATACGATCAATGAACTGAAGAAAAAAATTAAAAAGTAATTTCAGGATCTATGGCTATGGACAATAAGCAGAAAATAGACAGTCTTCTGAAACATAAAGTCAGTTGGCTCGAAGACAGCGGCCCTGATGACGATATTGCAATCAGTTCCAGAATCAGGCTGGCCAGAAACATCAAAGGCACTCCTTTCCCGATAGCGGCTTCGCCTGAGCAGTTGCACAACACCATGGGCGCAATCCAGATGGCTGTGGAAAAATCAAACTGTCTGGGGGCTTCCGCGCTTTGCTTTGAAATGGATAAACTGTCGCGCTGGGAGAAAGAATTGTTACTGGAAAGACGCCTGGTCAGTAATGAATTTATCGCCCGTGACGGCGGCGCGGTTCTGATTGTGAAACGCAACGAATCCTCCGGAATCATGATCAACGAGGAAGACCATATCAGAATGCAGGCGCTTTCGCCAGGTTTCCAGCTTGAGGAGGTATGGAAGGTTATTTCCAAAATGGACTCGTTGCTGGAGAAGCATCTGCCTTTTGCTTATGATTCAAAACTCGGCTATCTGACGTCATGCCCCACTAATGTCGGCACCGGCATGCGCGCTTCGGTAATGCTGCATCTGCCGGGCCTGGTGCTTTCCAGTCAGATCAATGCCGCAATTCAGGGAATAGCCAAGCTGGGACTGGCCGTGAGAGGCATATTCGGAGAAGGCTCGGACAACCGCGGAAATCTGTTTCAGGTATCCAATCAGAGTACTCTTGGCGAATCCGAACAGCAGATCATGGAGCGGCTTGGCGGCGTCATCAAACAGTTGATCAGCCACGAAAAAAACGCCCGGCTGAACCTGATTGAGAAAAATCAATATTTTCTGCTCGACCATGTAGGCCGCTCCTACGGCATACTCCGGCACGCCTATATACTTTCCAGCGAAGAGGCGCTGAATTCGCTGTCCGACCTCAGGATCGGGGTTGATATGGGGATGTTTTCGACGGTGGATCTGCATACGGTCAATGAACTTTTTCTGACCATTCATCCGGCGCATCTGCAGAAATTCGCCGGCAAGGAACTAAGTTCTGAAGAACGCGATACTTTCCGGGCCTCGATGATCCGTGACCGGCTTAAAAACCTCAAGAACAGTTAAGGCATAGTTTATGTTGGAAAGCTTATACGCTGTACTCCTGACATTCCTGGAAATGACTTTCATTTTTGTCGGCCTGGCCTTGCTTCATAATCAGCGGAAGGTCATCGGCAGCGCCGCCTTTTACGTCGCGATTGGACTGCTGTTTGTGTTTACCCAGTTTGTGAGCGCTTCTGAGTTGAGCGTCAATGTTTTTTCCGCCAATCTTAATTTCAGCGTTGGCTCCACTGTGCTCTTTCTCCCGTATCTGGGCGCATTGATGCTGGTGTATGCGACGCAGGGAACGCTGGAGGCGCAGCGGATGATTACCGGCGCGATCGCCGGTTTCGGGCTCTTTATTTATTTGAGCACACTGACCAGTCTGCAATGCAACTGGCTGGGCTTCGCGATTTCACAGGGAACTTCCGCTGACTCGCTGGATTATCTGCTGCAGCAGACCAGGCGTTCCATGACCGCCTCGACTATTGCTCAGCTTTTCGACCTGTTCCTGCTGCCGATCTTTTTTCAGCGGCTGCGCAATGCGAACTGCCGCATCTTTTTCTGTGTCCTTGGCGCAATGCTGTTCACTCAATTGATTGATTCGTTTATCTATCTGTCGGTGACTTACTGGGACCGTCCGCAATGGTGGCTGTATATTAATAATTCGTTTCTGATCAAATCCATCGCCACGGTCTGGGTCAGCGCACTCATTTCAATCTATCTGTTCCTGGTCGAAAAAGAGGTTGCCAACGAACCGCGCGGCACTCTGGATATTATTTTCGCATTTCTGGGCGGTTACGGCAAGGCCCAGATACTTGAGCGTAATCTTCGCGAATGGGAAGGCCGCTACCGCATGGTGGTCGAAAATGCCAGTGAAATGATTATGCTGCTGGACCAGCAGGGATGCATCATTGACGCCAATTATGCCGCCATCGGCATGCTTAAAGCAAAAAAGAAGCAGGAAATCATCGGGGCGAATTTTATGGCGATGTTGCGGGCTGAAAATCAACTGCCGCTGCCGCCCATGCTGCCGCAGGAGCCCAAAAACATGCAGGATACTTCCACCAGAATCAATACCAATCACTTCAAGTGCTACCTTGGCGCGGATAAAAACCAGCTCCGCCTGGACATCTCAATCTCCGCCATCGAATTTAAAGACGTTAAAATGCATGTGCTCCTGGGGCGGGATATCACCGAGGAAAGCCGGCTGGCCAGTGAAAAGGAAATACTCAGCGAACAGCTTGCCCACTCCCAGCGGCTCGAGGCGGTCGGGCAGCTTGCAGGCGGCGTCGCCCATGACTTCAACAATCACATCCATGCCATCCTCGGCCATCTTGACCTCATCCGGCTGTTTTATAAATTCGATGACCCGAAAGTATCCAAGCATCTGGACAAGATCACCGATATCTCCGAGCAGGCCGGCCGGCTTACCGGACAGTTGCTGGGATTTGCCCGGAAAGGCAAATATCAGGAAACTATTCTGGATTTGAGCGAATTGATCAGAAAAAGTACTGAACTTTTTATGCCGAACAGCCAGAAAAGCCTGGATCTGATCGTGGATGTCGCGCCTGGTGAAATGCCGATTCGCGGCGACAAAGTCCAATTGCAGCAGGTAATTATCAATCTGCTCATCAATGCCAGAGACGCCATGGATGGCAATGACGACAAGGACATGCGGCTGGTGGTAAAAGTTGATTCCGCCGAAAAATTCAATATCCCCTTGAAACCGGTCGGCGTAAAAGTCAAAGTTCATCCGGAAGATTACTACTGTATTATGATCGAAGATAACGGATGCGGGATGGATAAGAGTACCATGCTGCGAATTTTCGAACCTTTCTTCACCACCAAACCGATAGGCAAGGGGACCGGCATGGGGCTGGCCATGGTTTACGGCACGGTTTCCAACCATCACGGATGGGTGCAGGTAAACAGCAAAGTCGGCAGAGGCACGGCCTTCTACGTTTTACTGCCGAAGACCGTCCGCCGGGTTGATCTGTCTGAAACTGCAACTTTTGAACCGTAATTTACAGTCGCGACGGCTTGGAATTTGAATGAAACGCGGCTTACTGGTTGTTGCCCAGCAGTCCTTCATGGAAGAACACCGGCTTGTAGCCTTTTTCCGTCACCAGTCTTATCGCGGTTTCCATCCTTTCGAAATGGTTTGGTATATATTTGGCGTAGAAAGGGTAGCAATATTGCTCGTGGGTGCCGATATTGATGGTGTCTTTCCAGGATTTGGACATCAGTTCGCCCAGAATGGTTTTGATTTGTTCAACGGTGCAGAGATTGCAGAAAAAGTCCACCGGCATTGTGAACAGGCCGCTTTCCTGTTCGTAAATGATATTGGTCAAAGCCTTTTCGGCGGATTCCGGGAAATTTCTGACAGACAGAACGGTGGCGCCGTTGTCTTTCAGATATTTTAGCGATGCCGCGGACGACACCTCGAAATAGTGGATAATCGTTGGCGGACAGAACGTCTTTTCCCCGGCGATGCGGATAATCTGGTCTTTGACCAGCGCATAATGTTCCGGCAGCTTTTCCGGAAAATGCTCGCTGTATGGTCGGGATGGAAATTCGGAAAAGGCATGGAACGTCAGTTTCAGCCAGTCGGAATTGGCTTCCCATTCCGGCTTATACTTATCGGAAAATTGATTTAACTCGAACGGTTCGTGATCATTCCGGTAAAATGCATTAAGCACGAATTTAGTGTCAAACCGGGCATTGAACTCTTTCAGTTTCGCCAGATAAAATGACTCAAAGATCGACTTGTAGCATTTCTTATGGATTTCGGTCAGAAAGAAGATATTGTCGTCTATGAAGAAATTATAGCGTTTGAACGATTTCCTGTCCCATATTACGGAAATAGTCTGCTGTGCCGCTCCGGCGCTGACTTTGATGGTGTTGAAGCGTTCTTTCAGTTCGACATTGGCGTCGAAAGAACCGTCGGCGCAGAACGTTTTTATCCCGTTGATGTCAAGCTCGGTATCGGGTGCGGCCTTGCCTTTGACCGTGATTTTCAACCGTTTTGCGGTTTCATCTCCATGATGCTTGTTCAGCACCGCGCCGTCACAGGGGAATTCGATGGTGAATCTGGAGTTTTTCATAATAGTGCCTTTTCTAGTTGTTTTACGATACTGCCGAATTCGTCGAGGGCTTCCAGTACCGGCTCCGGCCTGGACAGATCCACGCCGGCGTCTTTCATGATATCCAGCACATCCCTGGAATCGCCGGCTTTCAGGAAGCCGAGATAAGCGTCAAGTTTTTCCCCGGAGCCGCTGAGGATGTTACGGGATAGTTTCACTGCCGCGGACATCCCGGTGGCGTATTTATAAACATAGAAATTGTAATAGAAATGAGGGATTCTGGCCCATTCCATCTCGACCCGCTTATCGGCTTCGACCACTTTGCCGTAATATGTTTTATTAAGTTTATAATATTCTTCGGACAGCATATCCGGCGTCAGCGGCACCGAGTTCTCCGATTTCTCGTGAATCATCTTTTCAAATTCCGCGAACATGGTCTGGCGGTAAACTGTCCCCCGGATTTCGTCCGCCATATGACACAGCAGATAGGCCTGTACGTTTTTGTCGCGTTTCTGTTTCATCAGATAATGGTGCAGCAGCAGTTCGTTGGTGGTGGAGGCCACTTCCGCCACGAAGATGCTGTAGTCGGCGTAATGGTATTGCTGGGTGCGGTTGGAATATAACGAGTGCATGGAATGGCCGAGTTCGTGGGCCAGGGTGAACACGTCGTTAAGCGTGCCGTTGAAGTTCATCAGCACGTATGGATAGGAATCGTAGCAGCCGCTGGAATAGGCGCCGGAGCGTTTGCCTTTGCATTCCATGACATCGATCCAGCGCTGCGAAAACGCGTCTTCCAGAAAGCCGCAATATTCCTCGCCGAGCGGTTTCAGCGCCTCCCGGACCCAGTGGCAGGCCTGGTCCCAGGTGACTTTGACGCGGCATTCCTGAACCAGCGGATTGTAGATATCGTACATGTCGAGCTTTTTCAATTTCAGCGCTTTTGATCTGATTTCCAGATATTTGTGCAGCAACGGCAGTTTTGCCTTTACCGCGCCGATCAGGTTGGTATAGACTTCCGCAGGGACATTGTCCTCGAAAAGCGATGCCTCCAGCGCGGACGGATAGTTGCGGATTTTAGCGTTGAATGCATGTTTTTTGACGGTGCCGTCCAGGGTCGAGGCGAGGGTGTTGCGGTATTTCGCATAGGTATCGAACATGGCGTTGAACGCGCCTTTGCGGACGTCGCGGTCATGGCTTTCCAGAAATTCGATATAGTTGCCGTGGGTAAGCGTGATCAGTTTGCCCTGATCATTTTTCACCCGGGGAAATTTCATGTCCGCGTTGTTCAGTTTGGAGAATGTTTTATGCGGACTGCTGAAAATATCCGAGGCCAGCCCCAGAAGGCGTTCCTCTTTTTCGGAAAGCGTATGCGGACGTTCGCGCAGCAGCTCTTCCAGGCTGCGCCTGTAGAATTTCAGCGCTTTGCTTTTGAGAAATTTATTCATTTTCTCCGGCGGCATGTCCATTATTTCCGGGTCGAACCAGGCGGTTTCCCCGGAGATTGCGGCGTATGTGGCGCTGATGCGGTCCACCAGTGCGCTGTTGCGGGAGTTGCCGGTGTCTTCGTCGGCTCGCAGATGGGCGTAAGTATAGACTTTTTCCGCCAGCCGTTCCATATCATCCATGGCGGCAATGGCTTCGGCCAGCGCTTCCGGTGATTCGGCCAGCCGTCCTTTGTAACTCATGAATTTCGCTACCAGCGGATCGACCGCCTTGAAATCTTTCTCCCATGATTTCAGGTCGGGATACAATGGAACCAGATCCCAGGTCAGTTCAACGGGCAGTTCGGCATGCTGCGGCAGTTCATGGCTTTTTTCCGGCATTATAATTGATCCTTATCTCTAATTTGTTGCTGTCTGAATTGAATAATACTAATATAATCCGTGATTGAGCTTTGAAAAGAGCATGATTTGATTTAAATTATTTACCGGAATATTCAAAATCATTTCATGGGGATATCATATTTATGGAAAATGGTAATTTTTATATAACGACGCCAATATATTATGTCAATGACCGGCCGCATATCGGTCACGCCTATACTACTATCCTGGCGGATGTGCTGGCCAGATATCACCGCTCGCTGGACATCCCCACCTTTTTTCTGACCGGAACTGATGAACACGGGCAGAAAGTCCAGAAAGCCGCCGAAAAAAATAATCTTGCGCCTCAGGCGCATTGCGATGAGACGGTAATC
>CAIJKT010000252.1 GCA_903821255.1 uncultured Lentisphaeria bacterium
GGTTGCATTTGGTGCGTCAGCACTCGTCAAAGCCATTGGCTAAGGAAAAACGCATGTCACTTAATCAAACGCAAAGGAGTTTTCACATTATACATTGCGACTATAAATTCGTTCAGCCGGAGTTCAAAGATTGGAAGATTGTTCCCGAACTCAGCCTGCCCGTGCCCAGGATTTTTCAATGGGCCGGGAAAAACGCTAAAGCCGTGGAACTCAATTCGATCGCCTCCCGTGTGATGGACGAATTCTCGATCTCGACCGATGACCTTATCGTACTGATGAATCCGCTGGACTGCAAGGAATTCTGGATTGACGACTACCATTATACCGAAGAGGGCAGGATGTTGCAGGCGCATCAGGTTGCCGCCGTCATCCGCGCCGCGATGGGTACGCAGCCGCGAGTACGGCAGAGAAAGTCATTGCGGGGAAGAAGACCACTGCGTCTGATGGCAAAATCCGGTGAAACCAGCTCATAAACATTCCGGGCAAACACGTGTTTACAACCGGAGCTAATTGAAACAAAATCAACTTTAATGGGGATAATGGAGATGAAAAAGATGGCTTGTCTGTTAAGTACTACAGCGGTGTTGGCGGTGTTGAGCGTTCAGGCGGTATCGGGAGCGAAGATGGAGTGGCCCATTAGCACAACAGTGATAGTGGATGCCCCGACTGGATTGAGAACCGCGAATGTCTTCAGTGACAACATGGTACTGCGGCGGAATGCGGAAGTTCCCGTATGGGGTTGGGCGATGCCTGGGCAGGCGGTAACGGTATCGTTCAAAGGGCAAAAAGCGTTCACTGTCGCCGACCTCGACGGCAAATGGCTGTTGAAACTCATGCCCATGAAGGCTGATGCAAACGGTGCCGAAATGGAGATCAAAACCGGTGATGAGAAGATAGTTGTAAAAAACATCCTTGTCGGCGAGGTCTGGCTGTGTTCCGGGCAGTCCAACATGCAGTTCAGGTTGCAGGATTTGTCGGAAGGGAAGGAGCAGATCGCCGCCGCCAACCATCCTCAGATAAGACTGCTGACGATAAGTTCGCCGCCGTCGGATATCCCGGTGGACGACATCCTGGCAGCCGACAAATGGAAAGTTTGCGGTCCGGAGAGCGCGGCATTTTTCAGCGCGATCGGATATTTCTTCGGACGGGATCTGACCGAAAAACTTGACATCCCAATCGGGTTGATCAACAATGCCCGCGGCGGAACTCTCGCCGAGGCGTGGGTAAGTTACGGGGGGCTCAAGGCGGAAAAGAGGTTGAAGGCGGTTTTCGACCGCCATCTGAAGCTTATGGAAAAAGAGGCGTTTGACAAACGCGTTGTCCAGTGGCGGAAGGATTTGGACACCTGGAACAGTTTTTCGGTGGAGAAGCGGAGGGAATGGCCGGTGATCAAGAATTGGTGGAGGAAAATTGCACTGCCCTACGGGTATCCCGGCAATTCCGACGCGCCCTCATGGCTGTTCAACGCACTGGTAAATCCGCTGATACCGTATGCGATATCTGGTGTCATCTGGTACCAGGGCGAAACCAACGTGCCCCGCGGAAAAGAATATGGGACGCTGTTTCCGGCACTGATCAATGATTGGCGGAAGTGCTGGAACCAGGGGGATTTTCCATTCTATTTCGTCCAGATCGCACCGTGCCACGAGTTTGCCGAGTTCAATCTTACTGATCTTTGGACATCACAGTACAAAACGGTGAAAATAATCAAAAACTGCGACATGGTTTCTCCGATAGACGTTGGCGATTTCAGCGAC
>CAIJKT010000253.1 GCA_903821255.1 uncultured Lentisphaeria bacterium
ACTGAACAACGGGATTTCAATGGTAGTTTTACCAATAACCTGGGACTTCAGGTTTTCTTCATCCACCCGCGGGGCGAACGGTGCACATTTCGGATCAAACACCAGGAAATGGCCGGTCCAGCCGCCGCCGCCCTCCTGCGGATACTGGGACTGGGTGGCAAAACGCACTTCTCCGACATTGAATCCGTCGGTATACAGAAACATCATCGGTTCGCACTGGGAGATCGGCGCTTTATCTAGAGTCACCGTCGCAGCCGTTTTCTGCCAGAATACAATGCCGGGGGTGGAGCCCGTTGCGGGCTGCCGCGCCATGTAATAAACGCCGTTGTACTGCACGAGATCGTTATAGGTGTATTGCATGGAGCCTGAGTAATCGCCGATATTGCCGAGATCCGCCTGATGCCAGACATATACTCCGATCCCGCTTCCCGGTGCATAGGTATTATTATTCATGGTACTCATATATACTTTTCCGTTATACCTGACAAAAGCATATGCTCCGTATGCGACGCCCGATGAATAGTCGCTGATATTGCTGATATCCACCACCTGCCATGGCGGGGTAAGCGGATTCCCGGTATTGTTGTCTTTAGCGCTGACATATACCCATGCCCCGTCCGTCACCGCGTCGCCAAACCTATAAGTTTTAAGGCTGCTCCATGCTTCATAGACCTTCCCCTGAGTATCTAAATAGCTGGAAATCCAGTCAATCGAATCCCGGGGGGCTGTATATATATCGCCGGAGCCTCTCACATAGGCAGCGATGCCGGGATCCCGCGGCGTAGTGCGTGACGGGTTGTATATCATATTATCATGCACGATGCCGCCGCCGAAGGCGTCAAGCCCGAAGGCCGTGAAATCAGATAACAGGTTCTGGAGAGTCTCGTAACCGCGCACGGCGTAAATCGTCTTGTTGTTGATCGCCAGGTCGTAAACATTATTAAATTTTGATGAATTTGAAAGTTTAGTCCAGGTTGTGCCTCCGTCAGTTGATTTTGCCAGCATCCACAGATAAGCGTACGGCCAGGACAGCGCCATGTACATTTTTCTGTTGTCCTGCGGATCGACAATCAGCGAACGGGCATAATAATACGCGTCAGCAGCAATACCGTTTATCACCGGATCGTTGATAACTTCGACGGCGCTGGCGGCTCCGGATTTTTCGGTAACCCGGATAAGATAATTTTTAGTTTCCGCGGTGTAGGTTGTTTTGCCGTCAGCGCTGGTTCTTGCCGCAGTATAAGTTATTCCGCAGCCCACAGGAGTCAGAATAGTATTATTCGGCCCGGCTGTCATGGCATACGGCGACCGGATAAGGATGGAGCTAAGATCAGCCGGCGGGCTTTTCATTTCCGGAATCAGATCACTGATGATGAGCTTCTCCACTATCGCTTTTTTAGCCAGGTCATACCTGATGAGCGCGATTTTTCTGGATGAAGCGTTATCACGCCCTTTGACAACCCACAGCGTATTTGCGGAGGTTTTTACCATCTGCGGAGCAACTCCGGTAACCGCGCTGTCGGTGTCAATGGTATAAGCTTTCACCGTTTGAGCGCTTTTACTGAATTCATAAATACTGGTTGAGGCGCCGGTAAGCGTGGAAGAGATTTTACTATAACTGCCTTCATCACTGTAATAGAAAGAAAAATACACTTTGTCGTTGTCATATGGATCAAGACAGATAGAGCAGCCGGCTGCAAAGTCATTTTGCAGCGCCGGGACATCATACCATGATTTTTTGACCAGATCGTAATATTGAACCCCTTTGTAATGCATCACCCACATCAGTTTTGATGCTTTATCATAAACTATTTTGACTACGCGGTTATTTTTCAGCGGACTGTTCGCGGCATTGGCGTTGATCCAGTTGAGAATATTGCCTGCGGCATCATAAATTGCGATGCCGCCGCCTTGGTTGCGCATGTGTTCGTGGTAAAACTCATCTATGCCGCGTTTGCTGTCGAAGTTCATATTCACATTCAATACCGGTTCACCGGTACCGCACCAGATCTGATCATTGACCGGATCATACGCCACGCAGGTTTGGTGCCGGAATTTCATGTCGCTGCCGTCATAGGCCTTCTGGTAATCGGTGATTGCCGCGGTGTCAGCATTTATTGCCAGCAGGCCGCCGTTGATCCGGTTCATCTCCCGCGACGGATGCGACCGGAAACAGGTGGCGAACGAACCCGGGATGAATGTCGCGCCGCGATAAATAAATGGATAGAAGGTGACCATGTCGCCGTCTCCGTAAAAATAGTTATCCACCGGCAAATCGGCATAACCGTAGCCGGCATTGCTGACGTTATTGAAAAAAGCGAACATCAGGCCTTTGGCGACAGTATCCATGGTCGCGGTCAACTGTTTGGTGGTCATATCCGCCGGAACTTGCACCAGTTCAATATTTCGCCTTTTCAATTCATTTCGCACCATTGCCGAAATTTGTTGATGCAGCGTAAGAAATTTGGCTTTTCCCCCGTTCTGCTTGTACGATACATATGCCGGGGCGCTGGTGTCATCGATCATTTTCTTGATATTACCAACCCCTGCTCCATCCAGCCGCGACACTATGTAATAACCGAATTTTTTCGAAGAGAATTTCTTGCTGAGAATGTCGGGATTGTAATAGTAGAAATATTTATTCCGGCTGAAAATATCCGGGATGCCGTAGTCTGCCGCGGACTCGGACAAATTGAACAGCACATAGACGTCAGTAAGATGGAACGGGGCGCTGGCGCTTGAAAACTCCGGACTCGCGGCGTACATCGGAATCCCGCGCGTTAAAACGATATAATTTATTTTGTCGGTCAGGTTGTTGGCCGCCAGATGGTTTTTTATGGTGTCAACCAATGCTTTTTTCTCATCTTTGGTTGCCTGCCCGAGTTCATTGCCGCCCCCTTGCCAGTCTGTCATGGAAACATGCACAACATTGATATCCGGAATCTGACGGGCATTTTTAAAATACGCTCCGATTTCCACCGACGAAGGCGCTTTGTCATTGATCACCACCAGGACGTCGTTGTAAGACGGCAGCGCCAATGCCGTAGTTGCGGCGAAGCGCACTGCCAATAACCACATTATCATTCTGCATAATGTTTTTTTCATGCTGACACACTTCCTTTATGTTTATAGTGTTTTCATTTATTCCGCCAGGTTCAATACCTCGTTTTGCATCCGCCTGTCAAGAGCGTGTACGTTCGGGCTAATACCCCGAGGCAACCTGAACGAAAACAAAAATTTTACTGTATTTAGACGCAATGCGCCATTAAATACGGCGACATTGCGCAGCGTTAAGGCGTCACTTCTTCCGCCCATGCCTTTTCTATAACCAAGGTTTCTCCTGAACCTCTGTTATAATGGAGATTGTAAAAAGCAGCTAACAGATAAACCGCCTGTCCGTCATAAGCAGTAAATGTGTTGCTTACAAATTCACAGGGATCAACTTTCAACGCTGTCAGGTTATAGTATTTATTAACCGCCTGGTACAGTTCGTAACCGCCGCCCTGCCTGGCGCGGTAGTTATAGCAATATATGCCAAGTCCGGCATCGTTGTAAGCGCTTGCCAATTTCCTTGCCTTGACATGAATCCGGTAAGTTTTGGCAGGGTCCATCTGGATTGAATAGTAGGCCTTATAATAGCCTGTTATACGCTCATGATATTCAATATCCTCCAGCCAGGCGTCCTGTATGTTCAAAGTCCCGGTACTGTTGCTCCGATAGAAATTAAGCCGGGCATGTACGGCACCGGCTGACGAATCAGCCCTGAATTCATCACTGACAAACGTTTGCGGAATTGAAGACAGGGCTTTATTCCAAATCCCGATCTGGTAATCTCCAATGTCACTCCAGTTAGCATCGTAAACGGAAAGCACAGCACCCAGTTGAGCGTTGTTAGAACTGCCGGCCGTTACATTAAGACGGTAACGGCGGTCTATTGCGATATCCTGCGATTTTACGACATAACCGCTGTTATTGGAAAAAGCATCCACCGGATAAATAGAACGAATGTTATTCGGCAAAGCAATTGAGCCGTTCATGTAACCGACCAATTTTGTCAGGCCGCGCAAGCCGCTGTTAAGACGGACTGCATTCAGATCGTTACTGCCGCCGATCCATATGAATTTGCCCTGTCCCGGTTCCAGACTGATGGCGCCGGAACTGCTGCCGATGAGCGTTCCGGTGGCCATATCATACATTGATCCCAACCCGCCTTGCTGATTGGTCAAGGTAATGCTTCTGGTCCCGGCGGCAGGAGTGTAGTCAATTGCATCTCCGCTGTCGTTAATGCGGAAGATGTCCGATCTTTGGAGCCAGTTTGTTGTAGAGCCGTTGACCCAGGTACCGACATGGCCATTGACCACGACTGCGATATGAGCGTTATAATTTGGCAGCGTGAAATTGCCAATCCACGTTTCAGATGACGGATCGGCAGACACTCCGGCGCTGCCCGACAAGTCCATGCGGTTTATGAGCCATGCATAAGGCTGTAATTCCCGGATAGCCGTCGTATACTCGCCAAGCGCGGCGGTTCCTTTAAAATCCGTTCCCATTAATCCTATAGATGAATCCGGACCGGTCGCATTGCAGCTCCAGTTCATTATACCGTGACAGCCCAATGCTATCGCCTGCCAGACCATCGCCCTCGTAAGGTTTTGCGGCGGCCGGTAGTATGACCATGCCTTAATGTTATTCCCGTCCTCCAATAACCCCTGGTTGCTGTTCTGGGCCAAGGTAAGCCAGGCGGAGTAGTTGGCAGGGTAGGCAGTCTGCAAGTAGCTCTTGCTGTAAGTTTCCTGCCCAGCATTACACGTGATCACTCCCGTGAAATATTGATTTGCCCTGGTTTGCGCCCGGAATTGCGGGAATCCGTTATTGGCTGTTCCGCCCAGCAACTGCAAAGTTTTAGACGGGGTCATGATATAGCCGCCCGCGGAAGAGAAAACCCATCTGGAAAAATACCGGTCTGCTCCTGTGGCTGCCGGCTGCTGTCCGGCAGTATTGTTATCAGCGTCGGTAATAGCGTCAACACTGTTATGCAGCAAATAGAACGGCGCCGGGTTGCCCGGATTATAATTTGAGCATAAAGAAGTGATATTGGCATAATGAGAGAGCAACGTATCAATAAAATTATTAACGGCATTCGGAAATGGTTCCTCGCGTACGGTATAGGCCAGAATCTGCGGATCATCAAACGCATTTATAAAATCAGCCGCCGCCTGTGCTTTGGTTGAAAGATTGGTTAAATCATCAGTAACATAAGCGCCGCCGTCAATTAAAAAACTAACTAGCAGACCATATTTTCCGCACATGGAAATCAATTCATTAACCGTTGGATCGGTCATGTTCTGCGAGGCCGTAATATATATATGTGTAATGCCCAGTTGGGCCAGAGAACGCAAGTGTGCATCTAAATTTATGGCGCCTTTATTATAAATATAGACGCCTCCCAGAAATAATTCTCCATGTCCTTCCGGATTGGCTATTATATAACGGCCCGGAACTTCTGCGTACAGCGTTGTTCCGTATATTGCCATAAAAAACACTGCGGAGAAAAACAACGACTGTTTAAAAAGAAAATCCCAATACTTTAACTTTTTCATTGCAGCAATCTCCCTGTCTGAACATTTCCTGTTTTCTGAACTTGTTTACCGAACAACGCTTTGATTGACCGACGTCTGGTTCGTCGTTGCTCCTGCCGGAATGGAATTCCGTTTGGGGTAACTGTTTGGAATTGACATACAATGCGGCCCAATTATTAGCTCTTCTCAGAAATGGTCTTCCCCGCCGCGCCGCCTCCTTTTGCTTCATTGACGCGTTTTTTCATTGTTTTGCCGTAAAATCTATTCAATACATGCTTGGCAAGTAGTCGCTTCATCGGGAGTTCCCCCGCTGCTACATCCAATCAAATATCTCAATGTTTTTACAATGATTTCACTATTGCCGCCAGCGATTCATCATTTTGTTGTGATTACTTCGTTAAATTCGTTTATGCCACTATCTTTTGCCAGTACCATATCTGATTTCTGAAATTTCAGTTATAAATAGCATCCTCTTATTTCTTCACAAGGGCACTGATTCTTTGTGCATTTTCTTTAGTCCCTATGTATATCAGGGAACCTGAACCAGGCAGTATCTCTATAGTATATTTCCCATTGTCAGGATTAATTACCTGGCCGGATGCCAAATCATAAACATTTCCTGTTTCTCCCTTGTCAGAAACAGAAAAAGAAACTTTCATCGGGTCTTTGAATGGTATATATCCTACCATATTGCCTTCGTCATCAATGCGTATATCGTCATTATCCTGAAGAAAATATCTGCTGTTTGCCGGCCATTTGCCAGTGTTGCCATTATGTATGACAATAATGGTTCCGGGAATTGCCGGGATATGAAACGCCCTATTGAATATCCTTGCCTGGTTATCAGTAATTACAGGAGAATCAGGCTTTTTCGACATGGTTGTAATAATTTTTGAGAATTTTTTTATTTCCCTGCCTGCTTCTGCAAATTCTTCCAATTGCGGATTACTTATTCCCGGGCGTCCGGCCAATGTGATAAAACTACACTCGCCTTTATCTTTCATGAAAGCTGCGTTTTTGAAAGTAATTTCAGCGTTTTCTTTGGATGCAGGGGTATAACTCCAGCAGAAGAAAAGTCTGGCGCCTTCCATCACACCGGCCCATGCAAGAGCTTTCATACAGTTGTCGGGAAGCCTGTAATATTTCCAGGCATTATAACGCGCTCCTTCAGGAGAATCAAATTTCTTCCATCCCATTCGCCCTTGTTCCGCAAAAACTTTTACCCGATATAAAATCTTCTTTTTTGCATCAAGCGAAGAAATGTCTATCTTGTCAAATTCCCCGTTCCCGTAAACATTGGCTGCGCGTGGAATCATTACCCCCCCCTGTGTAACAACAAGCATGAAGTCTGCGCCGCGTTTTGCAGATTCAGGATAGAATTCTGCGGTTTGCTTTCGTACCCAGTCTAACGAAAAGTACGGGGACGCACAGTATCCGTCACCTGAGAACTCCCACCAGAACGCATAACGGTCTGTGCCAGATATTACAGGGTCTGGAACCGGTTGATCCTTGGCTGCGCCTAATGATGAATTAACTAAATTAAATTTCGCATCAGGAGCATATTGCAATATTTTCATGTAATAACGAGATAAGCTGTTGATGTGCTCCTGGGAAACTTCCTCTTTTACGCTCCATGACAGAATCTGAGGATGATTAGCGTATTTCCGGATAAATTCTCCTGCTCTTTTAGCGTTCTTATCCATTTCTTCTTCAGTCCATTTATCGCGAAAATATACGAAATCCAATTGCGGAATTAACATAATATCATATTTTTTGCAGCATTCTAGAATTTCATCAAATGATTTGTCGCTGCCGACGGCAAGAAAAATAGCATTAATTCCATGAGAATTAAGTATTTTCAAGTGTTCACTAAAGAAGCTTATAAAATCTTTATTATTTTCTTCTGCTACTTTTGCCAAATAATAGGAATACATATAAACGCCTAGATAAAAATCCTTCTCCTTGTTTTTCGGAGCATCAGATATTCCATACGCAATATTTCCCGCGCCCGTGATTAATAAAGCTAAAAAGACGCTGGCAACTACTTTCTTCATATTATTTCCTGTTTATATTTTTTTGTAAAGGCTTAGTGTCGTAATTATTATTCTTGAGTAATTTTTATTTTTTCTCAGGTTTCAATCTTCCGCTTTGATACTATTTATAATCCCCTTTTTGATAATAATTTTGCAACCAGTCGAAATAAGAAATTTTTCTTACGCTACCATCCGCAATCGCGACATTAGCGCCTCCGGCAGCGACATTGGCCCCTTTACGCCCATGGCGAGTCCAGTGTGCCCTATCCGTATTAGAAGGGATAGACAGCGCCACCCCATAATAGAAAGTGTTGGTGCATACCTGGGTTTCTCCATCAAAAACGACAAAATCAAACTGAATTTTTTTCAGTTGTCCTATTCGCAGAGGACTGTTCGCCGGCACTGGAGAACCATAAACAAATGCCCATAAATATCCCTGATTGTTCCCCATGTGCCAGAAATAATTATAATAGTGCCCATTACCAGGCCATACTGTTGTGCTCGGAGTCCTGGTTATATCCGAAGGACAGTCATATATTTTTGTATTTTCTACATATTTCGATGTGACAAAAGTCTGCCATGGATATATTGCCGCCCCGGTTACTGATAGTGAGATCGGCAAAAAATCTTTATTATCATTCACATAAGATGCCTGCACCATGTTTATTTGCTTCAGATTGCCTACGCATTTTGCTGATCTTCCAGTTTCAAGAGCTCTATTCAATGCAGGAAGAAGCATTGACGCCAGTATTGCAATGATAGCAATTGTTACCAGCAACTCAATAAGTGTGAATCCGCCTTTTTCCCTTGATTTCCGGTTAAAAGTTCTTTCTCTCATCTTTCACCTCCAGTTGTTTTTTACTATTAATATTGGTTCAATATAGTGATTTCAGGATTTAAGTCTATACTTTATGGGCCAATTGCTGGATTGGACGGTTCATCCCATTCATAAAATCAATGGTGGATTCACGTGCTATCAATTTGGGTTTCAGTATTTTCAGGCAGGGAATTGAACGCCCCAGGCACATATCACATACCTCGTTTATCATTTCATCTTCTCTGATGCTTATGGAGGATAACGGAACTTCCGCCATCTCCTTCACCCATGGAGTATTAAAATACCCGAGAATTGCAATATCTCCTGGTATTTTCATATTCAGTTCTCTAAAAAATGGCATTATGGGAAATAACAGATAATCCCCGAAAACATAAACCGCGTCGAAAGTATTTTCTGAAAATAATTTCTTAATAGAAGCAGCATCTGAGCCGTCATTGAATGTCAGAGCAGTCCTGGAGGCAGAATCGGCAACGGCCTCTTCACACCCTTTTGTAAAATCAAATTTCGTGTGCACAATTATCAATATGTTCCTACATCCTATTTCAATCAGATGCCTTACTCCTATATATCCGCCATGATGCCAGTCAGTTGCGACTCCTGGAATCCCCAGTTCTGCACAGGTTTCACTAGTATGAAAATAATGGAAAAGTTTAGTTTTCTTCATTATCTCCAAAAGTTCGTCTTTTGTAAAATTGTTTTCGAATGTCTGAGTGTCGAAAAAGACTGCCTCAAACTCGCCGGGGTTTTCACATATCCGTTCGAATATAGCGCGAGCGCGCTCGTTCTTCATCAGACGCGGATCTTCCAACAAAGTGGAAATGTTCGAAAATGGCGCAAAATTCTTTTGAAACTGATTTAGAAATCCGGAAAACAAATGATCATCACCGGTGCGCTCTATCACAATTACTTGTTTAAGCTTCTTTTCAGGCGGCAGAACAAAATAGCCCTTGCCATGTCCGGCTTTAATATATTTCTCAAACTCCAGCCTGACCAGCGCTTGTCTTACTGTTCCCACAGATGAATTATATTTCACCGCCAAATCTCTCAGAGACGGGAACCGACCATTCTCCTTACACAATGATTTGGAAGTAAAGCTCTTCTTAATATCCTCATAAATCAAATCTTGATTGCTTTTCATTAAATCAATACCCAAATATTAGTGTTCAGAACAGTTGTTTCTTTTATATTATAATATATCAAGCTTCAAATGTCAATACAGTAAATAAAAAATTAAGTGTTTTAAACAGTATATTTATTTTTAATTCTGTTGTTAAAGATAATCTTCACGAAATTTGCGCCGGAATATCAAAGACATGGGGGCCATCCGCAAACATTCAGCATGAAAGCCTTTTATCATGCAGATACATCGGCAACGATACCCGCGACGGCATTTTCAGCCGCCGCCGCCCGGTTTCCGGCCTTTGTTTCGTCATGCGGGCGGAAAATAATCGGGAATTTTTGAAAATTGCGGTTTGCTATTTTGCATGGCCTATGTTATATTCATCGTTCCGTTTGTGACTAATGGTGTATTTACGGAAAAAGAATAAGCATAAATTAACATATTAACGAGGTGTTAAAATGGCACATAAAAAAGGTCAATCGAGCAGCAGAAACGGTCGTGACAGTAATCCGAAGTTTCTCGGA
>CAIJKT010000254.1 GCA_903821255.1 uncultured Lentisphaeria bacterium
ATAAATCCGTCACAAAAGATTCTGCTGGGCGACTCCAGAAGTACTTTAACAGGTAAAGAAAACTGGGGATTTTATACTATAGGACCAACGAACCGCGCCGGGAGCGGAATTCTGTTTGGCCGTCACGGCGCCCAAAGTATATATTCCAGCGGCTCCTGTAACTTGTTATTCATTGACGGTCATGCCGCCGGATTTACCAAAATCAGGGAAAGGAATTTCTATACCATTGCCGGAGAGCAACTTGATAAGCCTGGTCATGAGTACTGGAACGTCTATAACAAATAATTATCAAAAAAGTAAATCGTCTTCGTGGATGGTCATGTCAGCATTATGCAAAATGCAAAGATACAGCATGGCTGGTCTTGTTTCTTTGCGGATCAGATCATAAAAATTAACTGCCTGTTGACTTTTAAAAAATAATCAAGGGAATTTTGCGGGTATGAAAAAGCTGTTGTTAAGTATGTGGACAATCGGAATTACTTTTTGCCTGATTGGCAATGAAATTAAACTGGAGAACTCAAAAGTATCTTTTGTTTTCTCGCAAGACTTGAATTATGCGCTTACTGAAATTGTCAATAAAGAAACGAATAGAAGCATCGATTTTGATAAAAAACTCCCCGCATTGCAATCAGGATTATGGGAAATGATTTTAATCGATGACAACACGGAGTTTCCAGTCACATGCGCAAAGAGCAACGCTAAAAGTGAGATTGTAAGGAAAGAGAATGGCTCTGAACTTATTATCACATGGGATAAAATTAAAGTAAAAAACAGTCTGGGCAATGTCACCGCCAGCATATTTCTGCCGGATGACAATTCCATCGCGCAATGGTCTATAAAAGTTAATGTGACAGGAACTCAGGCACCCTGGGTAAAAACTGTTAAATTTCCTTTGCTGCGCGGCATAAAATCGCTTGGCGACGATTACTTGTTAACCGGCGAATCTATTGGCCGGATAGTCCGCAATCCGGCAAAACGGCTGGAACAGCGATCAATAATCTGCCCCGGCAGCTGGTCAATGCAATTTGCGGCTTTTCACGGCAGTGCACAACTCAATGCCAATAATTTAGTGGATATGGCGGGCGAATTCAAAGTCAATGGATTTTACCGTGGGCCGGCGGGTGACGAAACCGGCTTGTTTTATTCTGCTGCTGATGGCGCCGGATGGATTAAAAAACTCGAAATGTACCGGCTGAAGGGGCAAAAAGATTCTTTTAATATGGAAATAGAACATTACCCGGCATTAGATTTCTGGCCCCCGTCAAAACAGGCACGTCTTGATATTTTCAATTACAACCTGCCATACAAGGTCATGCTCGGTACGTTTTCCGGAGGAACCGGCAAGGCGTGTTCATTGTACCGCGAATGGGCGCTGAATCAGCCCTGGATGGAGCGCGGTCCGTTGCGGAAGCCGCTGAATTCTGAAAAGAACAGCGTCTCCTCTAAAATGCTTGACTGTGCATTCTGGGGTAAATTTTATCAGGATGCCGGCAAAGTAGTTCCTGAAGTTGCGGGGATGTACAAATATTTGCAAGTGCCGATGAACCTTCACTGGTACCGGCATTATATCAATAATTTTGACGACAAAAATCCCGAATACTTTCCGGTGCATCCGTATTACAGGGAAGGCGTCCGCG
>CAIJKT010000255.1 GCA_903821255.1 uncultured Lentisphaeria bacterium
GATAAGTTCCGCCGAAAAGAAGTTCCCGCGCAGATTAACGTCGCATACCTTCAGGCAGTCCGGTCTGGTAGAGTTAAGAAAATCCCGGATAGTGGCAGCCGAAACCGCATTACGTTGCGCCAGCGTTCCGAAACATACAGCATCCGCTTGTTTGGCAAGCTGTGCCAGTTCATCGGTAAACGGGATATAATCCCAGGCCGCCTGCTCATGAATCGTATATGAAGGGATGCCGCCGGCCAGTTCTACAGTAACCGTTCCGGTCGGATGCTCCGGTAAAGTATACACATATTCAGTCCGTAATTTTTTACTCTTTAAAGCAGATAAAATATCTTGTCCCGCCTGGTCATTACCGACTGCGCTGACAGCGCATGCATTCATTCCCTGTACAGCCGCATGATAGGCAAAATTAGCCGGAGCACCGCCGAGGCGGCGTCCTTCCGGCAGGAAATCCCAGAGAATTTCGCCGATGCTGACAACCAGTAGTTTTTTATTCATATTCAGATGTCCCTGATTTTAAGTCTTAATTGTTCCGCGAAATACGCATCCAATGCGCGGCTTGAAGCATTTTAACTGTGGATATTTGACTTTCATATAATCCAGGAACAGTTCTGGATTGAGCGAGTTCAGCGCGAACATGTCGTAATGCGCCGGAATCGTCAATCCCGGCTGAATCGCTCCGGCCAGATCAGCGGTCTCCTGATAGGTCATATTGCCGATGCAGTTACGCTTTAACCGCCTGGCGTCGCGGCCGTTAATCGGCAGCAGCGCCAGATCGAATGACCATTTCTGCAACCTGGCCTGCAAGCCTTCGTAAATACAGCAGTCGCCGGAATGGTAGACCGTAACGCCATTACTTTCAAAAACATAACCCAGATAAGGATAAAGTCCGGTAGACGGATCGTAATCAAGCAGTTCATGAGCTGCGGCTATCGCACTGATTTTTACCCCGCTAAGTTCGATGCTGTTACCATCGTTCAATCCGAAAACTCGTGTTTTCGCTATCCCGGTACCCTTGATTACCGATGCTCTCACCGCTTCCGGCACGACAAAACTCGCTTTCGGCGATGCCCTGGCCAGTTCCGGCCACACAGGACGGTCAATATGGTCGCCGTGATCGTGCGAACCGGTGATAATCGCGGCATTGGTAATATCTTCCGGAGCCAGCAGCGGCGCAATCAAGCGGGTTTTGTCCGGCGTCAGATACGGATCAATATAGATGATGGAGTTCCCCAGCTTCAGGATAAAGCTGTGCTGACCGAGATGGCATAGCGCGTATTCCCCATACTGGAGTTTTACGGCATTTAAGCGATTAATCAACGTCTTTTTCATTGCATCAATTTGCCTCCGTCCACCACCAGGTTCTGTCCGGTAATCCCGCTCGCCGCGGAAGACAGCAGAAACAGCAGCGGCGGCGTGATCTGTTCTTCCGTCAACAGGAAAGGCAGTGCCTGATCGCGCAGCAGATCGGCCTTATCCTGTTCGGAAACATATAGTTTAAGCTGTCTTTCCGTCATGATCCATCCAGGCGACAGCATATTCACCCGGATGTTTTCCGGACCGAGCTCACGTGCCAGAGCACGGCTGAAGCCCAATAACCCCGCCTTGGCGGAACTGTACAGCGTAAATGGCGCCAGGCCAAGCATATAATTAGTCGTCCCCATATTGACAACCGCCTTTCCGCTGCCCTTGCGCAGTCCCGGCAATGCACCCTGGCTGATGAGCAGGGCCGACCGCAGATCGGTGGCAATAAAACGGTCGAACTGTCCGATGGTTGCCTCCTCGAATTTTACCCGGCTGTCCATCGCCACATTGTTAACCAGATAGTCTATCCGTCCGTTGAATTTCAATATGGTCTCGACAAATCCGGTAATGTCATCAGGCCGGGTCACGTCGCAATGGCAATAGTGGCCGCGGCCTTCGCATTGCGCCTCAACCGCTTTGCCCTGTTCAGCGTCGCGTCCGCAGAAAAACACCTCCGCTCCATACCGGGCCAGCGTCAGCGTCAAATGACGTCCGATTCCGGAGGTTCCTCCGGTAACCACCGCCACGTTGCCATTAAATTCCTTATCATAAGAAGTATTCATGATAAC
>CAIJKT010000256.1 GCA_903821255.1 uncultured Lentisphaeria bacterium
TTCTTCCGCTTTTTTCACCGCGCCGGCCATGCCTTCAGCGCCGGGCGACAGCACCAGTTTCGCGCCGAGATGCAGCAGCAGGATGCGGCGCTCCAGCGACATTGATTCAGGCATGACGATTATCAGCTTGTAGCCGCGGGCGGCGGCCACCATCGCCAGGCCCAGTCCGGTATTGCCGCTGGTCGGTTCAATCATCACGCCGCCTGGTTTTAAAAGACCATTTTTTTCAGCATATTCCACCATGCTTACCGCAATACGGTCTTTAATGCTCGATGTCGGATTGTAGAATTCCAGCTTTGCCAGGATTTCCGCATCCAGTTCCGGCGCGCCCAGATATTTTACCATAGGCGTATTGCCCACTGCTTCAGAAATATTCTTATAAATTTTCATATCATGTACTCCAATTCCTGTTTGTTCATTTCCAGTATTTTCGTCAAGGTCAACTTGGCGGTTTCCCCCCTGAATATGTCGGAAAGCTTTTTCCATACTCTGGTGGTTTTGCACTGGAGTATCCTCGGACATATTTTCTTTTCGTCTTTACATCGGACCAGATCAAGTCTGCCTTCAAATAATTCGATGACATCCAGTATCGTGATCTTATCCGGCGACTTGGCAAGTATATATCCTCCATTGCAGCCGCGTTCAGTGCGGACAAAACCTGCTTCTTTCAGCTTGATCATGATCTGCTCCAGATAAGCCTCTGTAAAGTTCTGTTCAGCCGCAATATCCTTGCCCTTTACCGCGACATTTTCACCATAACATTCCGCCAGTTGAATCAAAATCCTCAACCCGTAACGTGTCTTTGTTGAAAAATTCATAAATCCACCATATTATTGTTTATAATACAAGTATAGTATATGATATTCCATAAATGTCAATAGTGCGTAAAAACAAAATCCTTATTTTTTTTATAAACATTCTTTGTAAACATTCAAAAGAGGTGAAAATTACATTGCGGTATTCAGCTTTGTTCTTTGCAATAACTCATCATTTTCTGTATCTGTAATTTTATTTTGCAGGGATCGAGATTGTGAAGCATGTTCCGGAATCGGCAGATTCCACTTCAATCTTGCCTTTGTGAGCTTCCACAAACTGCTTTACAATGGCCAGTCCCAGGCCGGTGCCGCCGGCTTTGCCGCTGGAGATAAAAGGCTCAAATAGCTTGTCCATTAACTGCTTCGGAATGCCGGGACCGTTATCCCTGATTTGAATCACATTGGGAGAACTGTCAGTATTAATATTCAGTGTCACTTCCGGATTCGGATTGCTGCCGCTTTCAAACGCTTCGACCGCATTTTTCATGAGATTGCTGATAATCCGGCAGAGTTTCGAGCAGTCCCCCATCATGATTGCTCCGTCCGTTGCGCAAATATTCACCTTTACTTTATTCTCATCAAGAAACTCTTTGCATATTCTTTTAACTTCCACAATCAAATCTTCCACTTTTATCTCGGATTTGACAACTTCCTTATTGCGGACAAAGTCCAGCATGTCATTCATCATTTCCATGCCATCCTGGCCGGACTGTTTAATCAGCGTGAGATATTCGGCAAGTGCCGGATTGAGTGTTTCTTCGCTGATGGCGAGGTCGGCAAGCGAAACAATATTTCCTATATAATTCCGCAGATCATGGCTGAGCATGGAGATCGACATTCCGAGAGCGGACAGTTTTTCCTTGCGCACCAGTTCCTGCTGCAAATTGATATTGCGGATCGCCGCGGCGGCCTGCTCCAGAAATAGCTGCACCAGATAAATGCGTTCCCGGTGCAGGGTGATATTGCGGCGCTCGAACAGCGTTACAATATCGTAATTTTCCAGTTTGAAGTACAGCATATCTTCAGATTCATAAAGCGACTCCTCCATCTGGTCGGGGATTGATTTCAGGTATTTAGCCGCTGAATCAGAATTGATGAAAGCACCGATGGCGACTACAATTTCATATTGTTTGTCATGCTTGACTGCCAGAAGCGCGGAATTGCAGCCGAGAATTTCCGCGACCTGGCCCAGGATGTTTTGCAGCAGACTGTCCAACTGGCAGTGACAGGCGCGAATATCGGAGATAATGGTGATCAGGTCTTCAAGATTTCTGGATTTATTCCATTCGTAGACAGATTTGGTGGCAATCTGTTGAATTTCCTCAACCGAAAAGGGTTTGCAGTGATAGGTCACATTGGTTCCGGCGCGCTGCACGATTTCTTCGATGGAATGGTCACTGTATGCGGTGACAAAAACTACTTCAA
>CAIJKT010000257.1 GCA_903821255.1 uncultured Lentisphaeria bacterium
AATGAAAAAAACAAATTTCACACTCATCGAACTCCTCGTTGTGATCGCGATCATCGCAATTTTGGCCTCAATGCTGCTCCCGGCGCTGAACAAAGCCAGAGAGCAGGCCAGAAAAGCGACCTGCGCCAATAATTTGTCGCAAATTGGAAAAGGGTTTCTATTTTATGCTAATGACTACCAGGACTATCTGCCGCTCTATCGTGACGGGCTGAATGGAGCAGCAACCAAATACTGGTATGGCGGCGATAAATCCAACGGCCTGATCGCGACCTACCTGAGCTTGAACGACGTCGGCGCCGCAATTGGCATGATGGGAACCCGCGGCGTCAAATTATACAGGAGCAAATTAAGCTGCCCGACGCAGATGGATATTCCGGGACAGATACTTTACTCCTATGGGTACAACCGCTTTACCTACTCTCCATGGGCATCCACCGGCAAAGTTTCCAGGTTCAAAACGCCCTCCCGCACCATGATGCTTTCTGAAATTAAAGTGCTTGAGTCCAATAGCGGCAATGGCTACTGTGTGGACTCGGTCGACCCGGCCACCATTAATGCCATAACTCCCAGACACACCGCCACGGTCAATAACGTTTACTGTGACGGCCATATTGACAATAAAAAAATCATTGACGTTCCCGGCAATGTTTATAAAGCATTCTGGATGCCGGGTGATGTGGCAAAACAGACTCAGTAACATATAAATGTAATATATTAAATAAGGAGATTCAGGAAGATGGTAAAACAATGTTTTCTGCTGATAGGGGTTTCTCTCTGCGCGATTGCGGCGGCTGGCGTGGAAACAGACAAATTTGATGCCGGCGGAGTCAGTGTCGATCTTGCGAAATGCCAGGTTGAACAGGTAGCGCCGCAGGGCGAAAATATGCTGAAATTCAGTGATTTTGAAGATGCCGGAACAGATTTACAGAAAAAGCCCTTCGCCAACTGGGGCAGCAGTTTCTATGTTCACCAGAAAGACAGTGAAGAGATCAAATCAAAGATTATGCCGCTGACCGCCAGAAAAATCAGCACGGATAATCCGGCATCCGGCGCCCGCTGCGCCGCGCTGATTACGCCGCTGTCAGTAAACCAGTATCGCGACGCCAAAGGCACGACAATGATCTCCAACCGGATCACTCAAAATATCGTCCTGCCGGAGACCGCCGGTCAAACCAAATATCTGCTGACATTCAAATTACGCGGCAGGCTGGAAAACACGCCGGGCTTGAACAGTTTCCGCGGCTTCGTCTCGTTCTTTGACAATCCGGAACAGTGGAAAGCCAAACAGTTGAAAGAGATGCTGAATGTCGGTTTTACGGTAAAATCTGACTGGCAGGATAACAGCCTGAGTTTCATTGCGCCCGCCGGAACCCGTTCGCTGAATATTTCGCTGGCGCTGTACGGCTGCGGCGAGGTATATCTGGATGACGTCAAACTGCAGCCGGTACAGATGGAAAAAGGCATGACCGTCAAACTGATGCCGTTTGCGTTTCTCGATAACATTTTCTGCCTGGGAACCGGCCAGCCGGGAACGCTGGTGTTCGCGTTCGGCAATGAAAATGCGACGAAAGTGGAACATCCGGTGCTTTATCTCAAAATCCCGGAAGCGTTCAAACTGGTGGATGTTCGCAACATCCTTAAAATCACCGGTCAGAAACGTGATGACAATGGCAATGTCACCTGTGAAATTGACTTCAGCCCTTTGAAAAGTTCAATCAGCAAGGATTTTTACGGCGTTTATCAGGTCGCCTCCGCCATGCTGAAAACTGATCTGCCGCCCGGCGAAAAACTGTATCCCGCCGAATACTGGGTGGAAGACGGCAGCTATCGCAGCGCTCCGGAAAAATTCAACCTGAAAATAATCCCGCCCTCATCCGGCAAAACACCGCAAATATTCCGTTCCGCAACCATGCTCGTCAGGGAAAGCGATTTTGCAGAAAACGGAACTAAAGAATTCGTGCCTTTCTATGTCAATAACGGTTTCAACTGTGTACACGGCGTAAATTCCCAACCAATGCTGGACGCATTTAAAAAAGCCGGAATCTCCCGCTATTCCCAGCCCCATAATCTCTGCAACGGCTACCGGCTCGGAGATGCGAAGAAAACTGACGAGGCATTTTTCCGGCTGGTTGACGGTTCGCCGTACAATAAACCGGAAGAAGCGATCTGCCCGGTCGAAGTTTACAAGCAGGGGCCATACTACAAAGAACATGTCATCGG
>CAIJKT010000258.1 GCA_903821255.1 uncultured Lentisphaeria bacterium
ATCTTCATAGTGGTCTGTGCGACGTAACTGTCGGGACGCAATTCCGTAAGCTCTATTTCCCTGAATGACACCTGCCGCGGCCGTTCGATCACGATTGCCATACTTTTACGATATTTGTTGTTCGCCATCGTTTATTCCTTTTTTTTGCAAAACATGTTTAGCAAAGTTGTAAAAAAATCACTTTCAGGCAGACTGCCTGATGATTAATTCGCTTTTTAAAATTAAATGCCCGCATCCGTTTCCATTGATTGATCCCATCAAGGCTTCAAAAGCTTTCTCGCCGAGCAGACGCGGCCGGTTATCAAAAGTTGTCAAAGCCGGAGAGAAATAACGTCCCAGGGAGATATTGTCGGCGCCGGTTACGGCAATATCCTGAGGGACCTTGAATCCTGACTCCCGCAGGCCGAGAGTTGCGCCAATTGCCATGGCGTCATTGGCACAGACAACCGCATCCGCATGATTCTTCTTGTTACCGAAAAACTTTTTGACTATCTCATTGGCCTTGAATTCATTAAAATCGCCCCTGAAAAGATTTTTTTCAGAAAACTCTATCTGATTATCCTGTAATGCCGCTTTGAATCCGTTATAGCGTTCCGTGCCAGGGTAACTTGACGCCATTCCCCCGAGATAGATGAACCGGCGGCGCTCTTGTTTGAGCAAGTATTCTGTTAAACGGTATGATACTTCAAAATTATCTATATTGACACTGGAAATATCAGGCTCGGGATAAATCCCTATTCCTGTAACATGTCTGTTTTCGGCGGCAAATACTTTTTTCCATGCTTCCGGAATCTTGAATCCGTAATAAATCAGGCCGGCTATCTCTTTGTTGCGGAAACTATTAAAGATTTGCTGCTCATCCATGCCGTCGCGATAGATTCGCACGGAAAAACTGTATCCGGCTTTTTCCGATGCGATTGCGATCCCTCCAATGATTTGAGCAATATTGAATTCCGACAGCGGACTGTCTTCGCCGATATTCTCTCCAGTTTCAATTAATATACCGATATTCTTAACCAGCTTCTGATTCATCCGCTGGGCATGAATATTGGGCAGATAATTAATTTGTCTGCAGTAATTCTTTACCTTTTCCTCTGTTTCAGCACTAATCCGGCTCTGTTCGGCTTTCCCGCTGAGAATCAGGGATACAGTCGCTTTACTGACTCCGATATCTTTTGCAATTTTATCCAGTGAATACATTCGCAACCAATTTTTAAATTAATTATTATTACTCCGCAAAACTAGTTTAACACTAATTTTAGTTTTTGTCAATACGTCAAGATTAAAAAATAAATTAATATCATCCATGAGTGGTTTAATGCTATATATTCCCGAGCAGTTTGAAACTCGAGACAAAATGGCCTGCTGCTTATTTTTCAGCGCGGTTTAACTTTAAAAAACTATTTGCCGGGGCGAACCCCGGCAAATAGTTTTAACTGCTTATTTCGCAGGAGTCTTCTGCATTTGCTGCTGAATCATCTTGCGCATTTCCACCTGCTGAGCGCGGGTAACCGGACTGGTCGTTTCATATCTGGCCATTTGCCGTTGAGCGGAATTGCGTCCGCCGCCAGGAGGAGGCCCGCCCTGGCCCCCGGGACGTGGCGCCTGTGCACCGCCCTGCGCACCTTGTGCTTGCTGGGCCGCCCTGCGCTGTTTCATCTGTTCAACTATTTTTTCAAGTTCCTTCTGCTGGTCTTCCGGGGACATTTTAAAGAACTTATCAAGTCGTTCTTTCTCCATTTCCTGAAAAACCGGCTGGATATTTTCGCGGAGCTTGGCTTGCTCATCTTTAGGAATATCCGGCGCTCTCATAACCTGCCATGGATTCCCTTCGCTGAGCTGTTTGACGTAAGTTTTCTTATCATCCATTGACAGTTGACCGAATTTATCGGATGCTAGATAACCGGTTATTTGCTTCTTGTCTGATTTTGCAGAAGGGGCATCCTTCAAGCTGGGTTTAAAGAAAAGGTAATATGTTCCGGCTGCAATGACGGCCGCCGCCGCGATCGAACTGCATGTCCAGATAATCATCTTTTTCTTTGACTTCGGCGAGGGTGCTGCAACTTTTTTCTTGCTTTTAACATACATGTTATTCATGGACTTATACTCCTATATTTATCTACGCAAATTATTTCATATCCGTCGGATCACCGACATGACCGTCTCCCCACAGAAAATTCATGGCGCCGTTGGTCATTGCTTTGCCGTGAAAACAAGCGAAATCATTCATTATTATGTTACTTGTCTGTTCAACCCGCTGTATGCCGCGGGCAGAAAACCTGACAAAATCATATTCGTAGCTGGTGCCTTCCGAATCAAAAAATGTTTTGTCGGTATACGCCGTGCCGTCAGCACGGGAATATACATCTGACGGACATTGGAAAATTTTGGGAATGGCATCGTACGGTTTTAGCAAAATATAAATCGGCTTTTCTGTGTTTACCGTAGGCATTTTGGCCGCGTTCGGGAATGTTTTGTAATCAGAGGAATATGATTTCAGCATTAATCCGATTTGCTTCAGATTGCTTTTGCAGGCAAGGCTTCTTGCTTTATTGCGGGCTTTGTTCAGACCCGGCAGCAGCATCGCAGCCAATATCCCGATAATGGCCAGCACAACTAGCAGTTCAATGAGCGTGAAACGGTGCAACTTCCTTTTCATAGATTCTCCTTATTTATCAATATTTTAAATTAGAGGCCGCCAAAAACACGTTTGCTGGTGGCCTTGCTGTCAGATTCATTTTTCTTATAGACTGCTTCCATTTCCTGCTTTTCGACGTCGTTCAATCCGGACGCTACTTCAGGGGGAATGTGTGATACCTCTTTATTTTCTTCTTTTTCCTTCGTCTCCTTTTCTTTCTTAGCTTTTTCTTTTTCCACAGATTTTTTATCCGTTCCTCTCATTTCATCAAAGAAAGCGCATCCGCTGCCGGCGATGATTAACGCAGATGCAAGAGCAGTGATCAGCAAAAAACGATTTCTCATAAACATTTAAATTTCTCAGTCCTTATATATTAATTACAGATATTGTGCGGTTATAATTTTTCCTGCATTCTCTTTTGCAGTCTAATGAGTTCCTTCTGGCGCATTTCCTCCAGTTTCTTCAACTGTTCAGGAGTCAGGATAAATTTTAAATCATTATAATTGCCGGACAATATCTCAATGTATTCTCCGGTCCTTTTCCGCCTGAAATCCTGAATCCGGTCAAAACCTTTATCTAAAACCGGGTGCATTTTCTGCTGCTGTTCCGGCGTCAGTTTCAATTCGCTTACAAAGTTATCAAAGACATGCTGTCTGAAAGACTGGCTGTTCGAGTTCCGGCGGGCAGGGGGCTTGCCAATGTAGAACCCGATAACTCCGCCCAGCAGAATGCCGGATAGAAAAATCAGCACAAACGCGCCCCATATTTTTTTTGCTTTAGCGGTATTTTCAACTGGCATTATTCCGGTTGCTTCAGTCGTACCGCCGGCAATGGAATCGTCTTTTTCGTTATTCTCCATTGGTATTATTCCTTATTATATCGTTCATGGCGAATATTTTGTCTTCCCATTTGTTGACGTCCTGGCTGTCATCGCCGTCAGTCTGGAAGAAGCCGAAAGCCGCCGCCAGAATCAACGAGGCTGCCAGCGAGGTCCAGGCCAGCCGCCAGATAATAACTTCCTGACGCGGGCGCACCGGCCGTGCCGCCGGGATTGCGATGGCACGGATATTGATCATTAAGTCGCGCTGCCATTCAGGAGCAGGCTGCAATTCGCCGGAATCCGCCTGAAAGCATGTTTTAAATGCTTCTTCGACTTTTTTTATTTCGTTTTTATTCATCTTTTACATTCTCCCGGCAATTTAGAGATTATCAGTTTCATTTTAGCCTTGGCCCGCATGGCCCTGATTTTGGTTTTAGCCATACCCCACTCCATCGCGGCGGCGGCTTCTTTCAGCGGCCAGTCTTCAAAGTAAATCATTTCAAGCAGCGCCCGGTCTTCCGGAGATAATTTATTGAGACACCAGCCGACCAGTTCCTTTGCTTCCTGACGCCTGACCAGGGTCTCGAATTTTTCGAGCGAATCGCCGCGGCAGACCTTTTCCAGCCACTCAAGGTGCTCATCATCAGGAGCGGCCGCAAGTACTTTTCTGCCGGCGCCGCATTCCCGCCAGTAGTTGCAGCAGGATCTGACGGCAATGCCGGACAGCCAGTTTCCAAACGGCTTATTCTGAGAAAAAGACCCCAGCGCCTTGAATGCCGCAATAAATACTTTATGCGCGACCTCCTCGGCATCCGCTGGCGGAACTCTTTTCCGCACGATGGAGAACACTTTGACCTTGTGCTCTTCCACCAGCAATTCAAAATCATCAATATTTCCGCTTAAGATGCGGTTAATTATTTCAACTTCACTC
>CAIJKT010000259.1 GCA_903821255.1 uncultured Lentisphaeria bacterium
ACCACCCATACCGTTTACTGGCCGACCATGCTCAAGGCCATGGGCGTGGAATTGCCGAAAACTATTTTCGCCCACGGCTGGTGGATGATCGGCGCTGAAATAATGAGCAAATCCCGCGGCAACGTCGTCAACCCGATAGATTTGATCCAGAAGTATGGCGTGGACGCTTTCCGGTATTTCCTGATGGCTGAAATGTCGCTGGGACAGGATGCCGTATTCAGCGAAGACGCTTTTATCAACCGGTACAACTGCGATCTGGCCAATGACCTGGGCAATCTGCTCAGCCGCGTGGTCAAGATGACTCTGCGCAATTGCGGCGGCGTAATTCCGGTCCCGCATGTTGAAACCGATACTGAAACCGATTTGAAGGAAATCATCCGCCGGGCGATCCCGGAAATGGAAGACGCCATCAACGGAATGAAACTCGAACACGGCATCGCGCAAATCATGAATGTCGTCCGGGCCGGCAACCGCTATCTGGAAAAAACCGCACCCTGGACGCTGGCTAAAAACGGCAGCACTGACCGGCTCAATTCCGTCCTCTATTATTCCGCGGAAATATTGCGCAATGTGTCCGTGCTGCTCTATCCGGTAATGCCGCGTAAAATGGTTGAACTGCGCCGGGTACTGGGTATTCCGGAGAGCGAACTTGAGAACTGCCGCATTTCCGACCTGAATAATCAGCAGAATGTGCTCAGCGGTCTCCAGATGACCGATATTGACGCGCTGTTTCTGCGGATTAATACTGAAGAGGAAAAACCGGCGGAACAGAAACCGGCCGCCGGCAAACCCGCGAAAACGCCGGAGACCAAAGCTGAAGTTCTGCCGGAAGGCATAATCACGATTGACGAATTTTTCAAAACGCAGCTCCGTACCGCGAAGGTGCTCAAGGCTGAACGGATTGAAGGCGCGGACAAACTCCTGAAATTGCAGATTGAACTCGGCGGTGAAGTCCGGCAACTGGTCGCCGGCGTGGCGCAATATTATACGCCGGAGGAAATTACCGGCAGGATCATTGTTGTGGTCGCCAATCTGAAACCGGCCAAAATCCGCGGCGTGGAATCTCAGGGCATGTTGCTGGCCGCCAAAGACGGCAAAGATTTGAAGCTGATCACCGTTGACGGCCCCTTCGTCAGCGGCGCCCCGGTTGGATAAAATCCGGGAGTCAGCGTTTGACTGCGGCCCCGGCAGTTTTATCAAATGGGAAACCAGCAGATTTCAAAAGGAGAATTAAGGCGGGAAGGCAGGAACGCGGAAGCAAAGATATTGAGTATAGGGCAGAAATTATGAAGAGAGATTTCACGCTCGTTGAACTCCTCGTGGTGATTGTCGTCATCGCCATTCTGGCCGGGTTGTTACTGTCGGCCTTAAACACGTCACGCAGCAAAGCAAAGCGGATTCAAGATTTGAGCAATATGCGGCAGGTCGGAATCGGCCTTCACTCCTATTCCGATGCGTCCAATGGATATATGCCGTGTGCGGATGTCTGGCTGGAGAATGGTCTTCGCGAATTTTGCACCGGAGGCAATACGGCATGGATACAGTTCCCGCCGGCTGATGCCAGAGCCAGGGGACTTGGATTATTATTTGCCGGCGGTTATGTAACCAATCCGAGAATATTTTTCTGCACGGAACCCCTTTTTGACGGATATTCCTGCTACGCGTATGACAATCCCGTTAATGGATGGGCTAATAACTGGAACCAGTCCGGCAAGCACGTATTTCTGAGCATTTGCCTCCCGATGCTTTTATATTCTGAAGGAGATTTAGCCGCCGCCAAAGCCTATTGGGCAACCCGTGGCGCCGGCATGAGCGAATTTCCCATGAGCAACATCCTCTCTGACAATGCCGGAAAAGTTGTCCTTTCCTGCTATGTCTATAAATATTCATCCGACGCTAAATTACCGCATAACGGGGACGGAGTGAATATGATATTCGGCGACAACAGCGGCAGATGGCGGAAAATTGATGAAACGGCTTTGGCTGCGGATGGAGGCTACGGGGCAGCCCGTTTATTCGCCTGGTTGAACGCCAATGCCAGCCTATGATTAAAGACCGGAGGAGTCGGCGTTTGACTTCTGTTTTTACAGTCTCTTTACCGCTTCAATAAACTCGTTCAACTCTTTTATGTAGAGATACGGGTTGGTCTGTTTTTCCTCGCCGAGAGTGGCGAACGGAACATGGCCGTAGTCGTGACCGGAATATACGATATTGGAGTCGTTCAGCGGATATAATACTTCGCGCATTGTTTTAAACATTTTCTCCGGTTTGCAGTACCCGCAGCAGTCTATGAACAGCGTGTCCCCGGTGAAAACGGCGGAATCATCGGTCAGATGGTAACATACGCTGTCCGCCGAATGGCCGGGCGAGAACAGCACTTCGATGTCGAGATTGCCGAACGGCAGCTTTTCCCGGTCATGCAGCGTTCGTTCGTGCGGAAACGTGCAGACCGGATGCGCCAGCACCGGCGCATTGAAAAATTCCCTGACCGCGCTTACGGCGGAAGTATGATCGTGGTGGCCGTGTGTCAGCAGAATATATTCCGGTTTGACCGCGCCGCAGGCGTTGATTGCAGCTTCGATGACCCGAATATCCCCGCAGGGGTCAACCAGCACGGCATCCCCGCTGCCGGCATGATGCAGCAGATAGGAGAAATTATCATCAAATCCTCCCGCCTTCAATTGTTTGACAATAATCTCAGATGTTTTCATTTTTTATTTTCACCCTATTGATGTTTCGGACAAAACATTCAGAAAAGGTTTTCTCTGTGTCTCTGTGCCTCTGTGGTTAGCCCTGCCTTTAGTAACTTCCGCCCGCTTTCAAGGTTGCATTGCCTGTCTTTGTTTCGAATTGCACCGGTATTGCTTTTTTGGTTTTGCCGTCCAGGGTGTAGTATACGGCAAAATGCAGATGCGCGCTGCCGGACAGCCCCAAAGCTTCATTTGCCTTTACTTTCTGATTAAGCGCCACCAGTAAGCTGCTTTTCTTCAAATGGGAATATTCCGCAAATGAATTGTCTTCATGCTTGATGACAACATAGTTCGCATTGCTGTCGTCCGAATCCTGCCGGATGCCGGCGACAATCCCGTTGCGCACCGCGCAAACCGTGGCGCCTTCCGGCATATCCCAGGAGACGGAGTCTGCATTGCTCTTTAACACCTTGAATTCCTTATCGGCATAGGGCAGGGAATAAGTGAACGGCATCGGCGCGAATTGAAGCCTGCGGCCTATTTTATACTGGCATTGATAGGTGTACTTATGTGCCTTTTTAGCCACTGTCGGGTGGATGGTTGTAAGCAGTAAATCCTGTTTCCCCAGCGTATCGACGGTCAGCGGAACCGGCGGCGAGGCCGTCATGTTCTCAAGATTCATGGTCAGGGTGATTGTCGCTTCCGTGCAATCGGTGAGATGCGCATATATCGCCACTGTATTGCCATTTTTTTTAGCTTCAATCTGCACATGGCGGTCTTTGGTTTCAGTATCCGCGCCAAATCCCGTCAAACTGAAAAGCAAACTGACGAACAGCAACCCGGAAATAATTTTCATATAGCTTATCCTTATATTATAATAATTAAACGCCATTTCTGCTGAAATATTGTAATACCACAAAGTCTATTGAATTCCAAATCAAGTAAACTTCATCGCATATTATATCCGGCAGCAAATAGAATCACAGCAAATGATAATGCCGTGATTATCATGGCTATGGTAATTGGATTTGTTACACCTCGCTCCAAACATGAATTGCCGGGATTATTTGGAGCGTAATAAACATCGACAACTTTTCCTCTCGGATATTTTGCTATTACCTTTTTGGCGATAATCCCTGCGGTGTCATAAACTTCAAATGCTGAAATTGAATTATTCCTGAACTTCTTTCCATTCACAGCATAAGCATATTTAATTTTTGCTGTCACAGTATAAGTAAAGGATG
>CAIJKT010000260.1 GCA_903821255.1 uncultured Lentisphaeria bacterium
GAGATGTATATTCCTTATCGTTTTTTAAGAAGAATTGTCCGGAAATTGTGTGATTCCGGCCTGGTGGGGTCGGTCAGGGGCAAATCCGGCGGTATTCATTTGCTGGAAAAGCCGGCCAATATTTCGGTACATGATATTCTGGCGGTTTTTGATCCAAGATCGCTGCTGTTCAATAGTTGTTACGGAAGTGACTGCTGCTGCCCCAGAAAGGAAGATTGCAGAGTTCATCATATGCTTGATCCTGTCCAGAAACTGCTTAATGAGCAGCTTCAGTCAATCAGTTTTGCGGATTTGTCCCAAAAATAATTTTTCAGTATTTTTATTGTTTTAACTTTTTTTTGTTCGATATGATACTAAATTAGAATCAATTAAAAAGAATGGAGGCATTGATGAAAAGGTGTGCGTCGGCGGATAGTTGTTTTGGAAATTATCTCGAAAAGCGCGGAGATGTAAATACGGCATTCGACCGGCTGGAGGATCAGTCGGTCAAATGCGGCTATGGTCAGCACGGAATATGCTGCCGTCTGTGTTCCAACGGCCCGTGCCGGATTACGCCCGATTCCCCCAAAGGAGTTTGCGGCGCGACTGCCGATACCATGGTTGCCCGGAATTTTCTGCGTTCGGTAGCTGCCGGGGCGGCCTGCTATCTGCATGTCGCCGAGTCCACGGCCGCCAGGCTGAAATCAATCGCCGACGGAATATCGCCGCTTCAGTTACGTTCGGAAAAGTCGGTCCACGAACTTGCGGCGCTGCTGGGAATTGAAGGGAGCAGCACGAACGAGAAGGCCGGCAGAATCGCGGATGCCGTGCTGACTGACATATACCGGCCGCGCGGCGATAAAATGGAACTGGTCAGCAAACTGGCAATACCTGACCGGGTAAAAAAGTGGCAGGAGCTAGGGATTATGCCGGGCGGCGCCAAAGCGGAGGTCTTTGACGCTATTGTCAAGACCAGCACTAATTTAAATACAGACCCGGCGGACCAGTTGCTGCATTGCCTTAATCTCGGCATCAGCACCGGGCTTTACGGCCTCGCCATGACCAATCTGATGAACGACATTATCATGGGAGAGCCGGAAATCGGGATCGCCTCCACCGGCTTTTCCGTCGCTTCGCCGGATTACATCAACATTGCGGTATCCGGTCACAGCCATTCGGTTTTCGCCGGATTGATTACCCTGCTTGAATCCGACAAGGGGCAGCAGATCGGGATAAAGGCCGGCGCCAAAGGCATCCGGATTGTGGGCCTGACCTGTGTCGGACAGGATATGCAGCTCAGGGCAAATGCAAGCGGGAAAGATGTCTTTGCCGGGCAGGCCGGCAACAATTTCACGCAGGAAGCCCTGCTGGCGACCGGCGCGATTGACATGGTGATCAGCGAATTCAACTGTACTTTGTCCGGCATCGAACCGATTGCGGAAAGGTACAAGATCAAGCTGATCTGCCTTGATGATGTGGCAAAGCAGAGCAGCGCGGCAATGGTCAATGACGTAAAAGGGCGGGAACTTGAACTGGCGGAGGAAATCTGCGTCATCGCCGCTGACCAGTACCGGCTGCGCCGTGATCAAATAACGATTGATGTGCCGGTGCATGGCTATGATGACGTGGTTACCGGAGTCAGCGAGAAATCCCTGCTGAAACTGCTCGGCGGCAATCTCGCCCCGCTGATAGAACTGATTAAAAATGGAACCATCAAAGGCATTGCCGGTATTCTCGGCTGCTCCAATCTGGCGGCGGGCGGACATGACGTCAATACCGTGGCGCTGACACGGGAGCTTATCAGCCGGGATATTCTGGTGCTTTCGGCAGGCTGCACCACCGGCGGGCTTGCCAACTGCGGCTATTGCTCGCTTTCAGCCCAAGAACTGGCCGGTCCCGGTCTGAAAGCTGTATGCGGGAAACTGGGCATTCCGCCAGTGCTGAACTTCGGGCCGTGTCTGGCAATCGGACGTATCGAGATCGTGGTCTCGGAACTGGCCAGGGCCCTCGGCGTGGATATTCCGCAGCTTCCGGTGGTGATCTCCGCCCCGCAGTGGCTGGAGGAACAGGCGCTGGCCGACGGCTGTTTCGGACTGGCGCTCGGGCTCACGCTGCATCTCTCCCAGCCGCCCCCGATTCTCGGATCGGCGATAGTCACTAAAGTGCTGACGGAAGACCTGGTCAACATTACCGGCGGCAAAGTGATTGTAGAGATGAACCCGGTAATTGCCGCGGACAAACTTCAGCAGGTGATCAATGAAAAGCTTGCCGCTCTCGGCATTGGAGCGTGACTATGAGAAAGAAACTCATTGATAAGAGCAAATGCGTCGGGTGCAAGAATTGTGAACTTGCCTGCATAATGGCGCACAGCAAAAATCCATTCCCGTTCATAACCTCCGGCACAGGCGAAATCGCTCAAGCCAGAAATAAAATCGAGCTTGACGCCGACGGAAAGCTCTTTCCTGAATTCTGCCGCCATTGCGATGAACCCTCATGTGTCGAAGCCTGCATCAGCGGCGCACTGACCAAAGGCGGAGACGGCCTGGTGGTCTGCGACCAGGAAATCTGCATCGGATGCTTTATGTGCGTAATGAGTTGTCCCTACGGCATGGCGCGCCCGAGTGTCAGAAACGGCACCAGCATGGTTAAATGCGACGGCTGCCGCGGACGCGAAACCATGGCATGCGTTGATGCCTGTCCGCAACGCTGCCTGTCGCAGGTGGATACCGAAGATGAGCGGAACGGGCAGGTAATCTATGTCTGAACAGCACATTAAAAATCATATGGCAGAGAGGTGATCATGAAATATGCAATCATTGGCGGCAGCGCCGCGGGAATCGCCGCCGCCGCTGAAATCAGGAAACTTGACCGCAAGGGAGAATTGACCATAATATGCAAAGACAAGCTTTATTACTCCAGATGTCAGTTGCACATGGTTGCTTCCGGCACCGCTTCCGTCGAACAGATCTGCTTGAAACCGTCCGGATGGGCCGAGGATTTAGACATCAAATTCATGGGCGGAAAAACCGTGTACGGGCTGGATACCGCGGCCAAAACAGTCAGTCTGGACGATGAACAAACCGTTCATTATGACCGGCTGCTGATTGCGACCGGAACAAAAACATTCTTTCCGCCGCTGGAAGGCATCAGCGGGCCGCTGACTTTCGGGCTGCGCAATCTGGCTGACGCCGCCGCGATCAATGAGGCCGGAAAGACGGCAAAGAATTTCACCATCATCGGCGCCGGACTGGTCGGCGTTGAACTGGCGGCGGAACTGGTCAAAGCCGGCGTCAACGTCAATCTGGTCGAACTGGCCAAATATCCACTTCCGCTTCAACTAGATCAGTTTTGCGGCAATAAATGTTCAAAAATGCTGGCCGATGCCGGGGTTAAACTGTATTTCGGCACTCCCGCCAGGGTGCTGCATCGCAGCCGGAATGACGCAAAACCAGTCGCGCTGGAACTAGCTTCAGGGGAGAGAATTGCCACCGATGTCCTGATTTGCGCCGCGGGGGTGACTGCCAATGCCGATTTTGCCCGCAGGGCCGGAATTGATGCAGGAAAAGGAATAATCATCGACGATCAGTGCCGTACCAATGTGCCGGATGTGTTTGCCGCAGGCGATGTCGCCGAACATGTGGATACCGTCAACGGCATCAGGCAACTGACGGCGGTCTGGCCGACTGCCGTGCGCCAGGGAAAAGTCGCCGGAATCAATATGGCCGGCGGTGCGGCGTCCATAAAAATCAATACCGGGATGAAAACAGCAATGTCCGTAATGGGAACTCATTTCATCTCACTGGGGCAGACCGGCGTTTCAAAACCGCAATGGAGCAGGCATATATTCAGCAATACCGACAGCCGCGGCAGGGAAAGCATCCGCGTCCTTTATACTGACGGCAGTGCCCTCAAATCAGCGCTGCTGTGGGGCAATGTGACTGACGCCGGACTGTATCACGAAGCGATAGTGACCGGACGGGACATCAGCGGCGACTACCTTTTTCTTGAAGGGCTTGATGCAGCGAAACGAGGCAAAGAAACCATGAGTGTTTTCTGACTGCTGCAATGATTAAAAATACAGATCAGAGGCCTTTTAAGGCAAGATTGGCGATTTCCGGGGAAATTCTCTTCAGCACGGCAAGCGATACTTCCAGCGCCTCCGCGGAAGTGGCGCATTTCATGGCTTCCATTGCGGCCTTTTCCGCCTCGTACATACTCAGTTTCCGCACGATGCGGCGGACTGAACCAAGCGAAATCGGACTCATGCTCAGTTCATGCACCCCCATTCCGACCAGCAGCGGAGTGTACTGCGGTTCGCCCGCCATCTGCCCGCAAACGCTCACCCAGATGTTATGCCTTTTCGCGGCCTGGCTAACCCGGTGTATCAGCTCCAGAATTGCCGGATGCGACGGATGGTACAAGTAGGCGACCCGCTCGTTGCTGCGGTCTATTGCCATAGTATATTGAACAAGGTCATTGGTGCCGATGCTGAAAAAATCCACCATTCCGGCCAATGTATCTGAAATCATTGCCGCCGCCGGAGTTTCGATCATTATCCCGATTTCCATAGCTTTATTAAAATCGCATTGCTCCGAGGTCAACTCATCCTTGATATTGTCCATGAACGCCTTGAGTTCAGTAACTTCTTCACTGCAGGAGATCATCGGGAACATGACTTTCAGGTTGCCGCAGGCGCTGGCCCTGAGCAGAGCACGAAGCTGCGTCCGCAGGATATCCGGCCTTTCCCGGAGGCACAACCTGACCGCGCGAAGTCCCAGAAACGGGTTGGATTCGGAATCGCTGGATATTCTCTGCTCCAGTTTGTCGCCGCCAATGTCGAGGGTCCTGACTACCACCGGCTCTCCGTCCATTTCCTGAACCAGCTTCCGGTAGGTCTGGAACTGTTCCTCTTCGGTCGGCATGTGATCCGAGTTTATGAATAAGTACTCTGTACGGAACAATCCGACGCCGCTGGTGCCGAATTTCTTGGCAGTGGTAATTTCGTCGAGACTTTCAAGGTTTGATGCCAGTTGTACCGTGAAACCGTCAACAGTTTCAGGCCGGAGCCGGCTTTCCCTGACCAGATCTATATAAAACTTGTCTTCCTCTTTCGACTTCAGTTTATAGAGTTCGAGCGTTTTCGGTTCCGGATTGACAATGATTGTTCCGATGAAGCCGTCAATGATAATTTCATCATCGTCTTCCAGATTTTCAAAGATTTCCTTAGAAACACCGACAATTGCCGGAATCTGCATTGATCTGGCAAGGATTGCGGTATGGGAGGTATTGCTGCCGGTTTCCACTGCAAACGCCAGTACCTTTTCACGGTCCAGCAGCGCGGTATCCGACGGCGTGAGATTGCGGGCGATTATGATTCTTTTCGAAGTCATGCTGTCCAGTGAATGCCGCTTGGCATTGCGCAGATTGGCCAGCACCCTGGAGGCGACATCCTTGATGTCATCGGCTCTTTCCTTGATATACTTATCCGGCATGACGGAAATCGCGGCAACATATCTTTCCACTACTTTAAAGAAAGCATAATCCGCAGTTTTGAGTCTGCGCCTGACCATATCCTGAACTTCGCTCATCAGCATCTGGTCGTCTACAATCAGCAGGTGGGCATCGAAAATGCTGGCCTCGCGCACATCAAATTTGTCCTGCACTTTCTTCTGCAGGATTTCAATCTCGTCGCGGGTTTTGTCCAATGCCAGGTTGAAATTGGCAATTTCTGACTCAACTTGAGAAGGGGTAATAGGTTTGTCGGTGGATTCGGTATAAGCGGTATTGTATTCTTTAATGACCAGGGCAGGACCGACTGCGATTCCGGGCGAAGCCGAAATCCCGTGAAATATAATTTCTTTTTTGGGATCCATTGATAACTTTTATTCCTCGTCAAACTTGCGCGTAATCAGATCAATAATCGCTTTGATTGCAACTTCGCAGTCCTTGCCTTTAGCGGATATTTTAATTACAGTGCCGTAACCGGCCGACAGCATTAATAATCCCATAAGGCTTTTCCCATTAACTACTTCGCTATCTTTCTCAACGGTTACTTCGCATTCAAAGCTTGAAACTGTCTTGACAAACAAAGATGCCGGCCTGGCATGAAGCCCAAGCGTGTTTTTTATTTCTATTTCGTGAGAAACTTCGTTTTCTTCCGACATCTTCGCCCATCTTTATTTAACAGTATTCAAACAAATATATCTGTTGCTTTAAGTTAATGCTGATTAGAACCCTCGCCATAATGTAATTTAAATTCATCGAAAAATCAAGCATCTTTAATGCAATTTCAGCGTTAAAGAATTATTGTGCCGCCTGCCCCCCTTACCCTGAAACATGCACGATCTGTCAGGCTCAACAAAAAAAAAGCCCGCACTTGGCGGGCTTGAACAGACGTAAGTACTTACTTGATCGGGGGTTTGCCGGCAACGCCGCCGGTTTTCTTATGCCAGACGGCGATAATCGGGCTGGCGACAATTACTGATGAATAAGTACCGATCATCACGCCAAGCATCATTACGAATACAAAGTCGTTGATGGCGGTACCGCCGAACAGAAACAGCACAAATACCACCAGAAATACCGTGAATGCGGTCAGCACCGTCCGGCTCAGCGTCTGGTTGATACTCATATTTACAATCTCTTTATACGGCTTGTCTTTGACCAGTTTCAGATTTTCACGGATACGGTCAAACACCACGATAGTATCCATAATGGAATAACCAATGATAGTCAGAATCGCAGCGACAACCGTCAATGAAATTTCTCTGCCCATCAGCAAATAGATCCCGAGGGAAATAGTCACGTCGTGAATAAGGGCGATTACCGAAGACACTCCGTAATCGAATTCAAAGCGCAAGGCCACGTAAATAATAATACCGATAAACGCCAGAATCACCGACAGTATTGCGGATTTACTGAATTCCCAGCCGACCAGTCCTCCGAGCGAAGATTCAAGCCCGCCCGAAAGCTTGGCATTCGGAAACTTTGCATTCAGTATCTTGGCAATATGATCTTTAGGGCTGGAGGAATTCTGCGCACTGGTATCAACTTTATGACTGCTGCGGATAACAATTTCCAGCTTTTTATTGTCCCCGCCAAGTGCGGCATTAGTTTTGTAGGTAACTTTTGAATCATTGTATCCGGCAGCAATAAGAGCATCGGCAATCTGCTGCGGAGCTATGCTTTCGGCATAACTGAAAGTTATCTGGGTACCGCCGACGAAGTCAACGCCAAGACAGTTTTTGCCTTTGATGCAGATTGTCGCGATACTCACCACGATCATAACTGATGAGATTACCAGCAATACGCGGCTGGCACGAAGGAAGTCGAAATGCGGCTGGGTGAAGATATGCATCATGCGCAGTGTCTTGAAGTGGGAATAACGCTGCATAATATCAAACACCAGACGGGTGATATACAGCGAGGAGAACAGACTGGTGATGATACCGATATTGAGTGTTACGGCAAATCCTTTAATGGCGCCGGTGCCGACAAACATCAGGATCACCCCGGTGAACAGGGTAGTCAGATGGGAGTCGATAATGGTCAGGAAAGCCTTGCTGTAACCGAGATCAATTGCGTTAAGCACGGTTTTGCCGTTATTCAATTCTTCGCGCACCCGCTCATAGATAAGAACGTTGGCGTCAACCGACATCCCCATCGTCAGAATGATACCTGCGATACCAGGCAGAGTAAGCGTGGCGTCGAAAGCGGCCATGGCACCCAGGATCATTATAATATTGACGAGCAGACCGATAATCGCCACGACGCCGGCCCGGTGATAATAAACGATCATCCCCACGGCCAGAGCGAGCAGCGCCAGTACGCCGGCCCAGATGCCGTTGCGGACGTTATCCGCGCCGAGAGTCGGGTCCGTATCAAAAATAGCCTCCACATTGATCTGCGGCAGACTGCCGGTGGCAAGAGCATCGGAAATGGCTTTGGCTTCCTCAGTGGAGAACTTGCCGGAAATTTCAGCGCTTCCGTCCATGATGGCGGAGCGGATGGACGGTGCGCAATAAAGCTTGCCGTCAAGCACGATAGCCAACTGGCGATTGAGATATCTGGTGGTGACTTCTCCGAATTCCCTGGCGCCTTTACTGTTAAAACGGAGAATAATCTTGCGCTGTCCGTACTGGTCGGCGCTCGGGAACGCGTCAATAATGTCTTTTCCTTCCATAACCCAGCGGCGTTCAACAAAGTAAACCTGGGTGACCGGCTTCTGGCCTTTTACAAAATCAACTGTTTCCAGCTTTTCATAACCGACCGGAGCAATAAAGTTTTGCGGATCTTCGAGATATTTTTTCACCAGCATCTGATTGTCTTCATGGACCAGGCGGAAACGGAGCTTGGCGCTCATTTTGATCAGATTCAGCAGCTTTAATTTTTCGTCCTTTGATACGACTGGAACGCGGAGCGAAATATAACGTCCGCCGGCAGGTGAAATTTCAGTTTCGAAAATCTTCTGCGACTCCATACGTTTACGGAGGGTTTCAATCGCAATATCGCGGAAGTTGTCGTAAGTTCTGCTGATTTTCTGGCTGTCTTTATCGTTTTTAGCATCTTTGACAATGGCAGGCTCGCTCGCAGTCTTTGCTTCACTGCTGATCGAGCCGTCATTGACATCCTGTTTTTTATCAGGAATAAGTTCGACTAGAAATTCTGCGCCGCCGTTTAAGTCCAGCCCCAGACGGATGGAACTGCTGGCCTTTTTCCTGACCACGCTGAGAACGTCGCGATTGTCATTCAAATCCTTGCCGTCAACATAGCTCTTCAGTTCAATTCCCTTTTCATCCGCTGCTTCAAGCAGCGCCTGTGACGGGAAAAGACTGGGATTGGCTTCCTGTTTTTTCCTGGCGTCAGCTACCAGTTTTTCCATTTCAGGACTTTTGCTGTCTTTCAGTATGGAACTGAAAGTCTTGTAAAAATCCCGCTGAGTCAGCGGATGGATTGAAATAGCAAACACAGCAGTTACAGCCAGAGCGATAATCGTTCTCAGAAGTATCGGTTTCTTATTCATATTTGCGGCAACATCCCTTCTTAAAAGCTTTAATATAAATCAGTTAGCGAGAGTATTCATATTCCCGTTCTCGAAAACGGCATTAATGGCGGTCTTGCTGATTTCGACCTTGACATTGTCGGAAATTTCAGCAATAAACGTTTTCTCTTTGACTTCAACGATTTTTGCATAAATTCCGCCGCCGACAATCACGCTGTCGCCTTTCTTGATCTGTTCGACCATTTCCGTGCGTTTTTTGGCCTGTTTGCGCTGTGATCTGATCATGAAATAAATCATCACGCCGAAAATAAGGATCGGTCCGAGCAAGGGAAGCATTCCGCCGCCCTGAGTGGCCGGTGCGCCCTCAGCTAAAGTAAAAATCGATTCAATCATTTGCAATTATATCCTTCCGTTTAAAAATTCATGGGAAAAAACTAACTTTGCAAAATACATCAAAAACCCTGAATAGCAAGATTTTTTTTGATATTCAGGGCTTAAAATTAAA
>CAIJKT010000261.1 GCA_903821255.1 uncultured Lentisphaeria bacterium
CCTTTTTTTTTAATAAATGTCGAAATTATTAGTCTACGATAACAAGATATTGTGTATTATTTCTCGATCTGGTATTATAAATAACTATCCGCATGGATTTGAAAGGCAGGTGAAATTTATGGAAACGAAACCAACCTTAGGCGACCGATTAAAGAAATTACGAACCGAACGGCGTTTATCGCAGCGCGATCTGGCAGCACAGGCCGGGATTTCCACTAATTCTGTCAGCCTGATTGAACGTGATGAAATTTCCCCAAGTGTTTCAACATTACAGAATCTGGCTGGCGCCCTCAAAATCAAAGTCAGTTATTTTTTTGACGATGAATATACAGGGGATGTTTTGCTGGTAAAAGCGCAGGATCGTCCTGTAATCTCTGGGAATGGGTTAACTATTGGAGGCGTCGGGAAAAGGTTAAGAGGTCAGGAAGTCGAGCCCTTCCTCGTTGAGCTGCTGCCCCACGCGATGAGTGGCGAGCGCCAGGTAGTGCACCCTGGCCAGGAGTTCGTGTGCTGCCAGTCAGGGAAAGTGGAATACTTAATTGATGGAAGAACGTACATTGTCGAAAAGGGCGATTTCCTCATTTTCGAAGCCACTTTACCGCACATCTGGCGCAACCCATTTGAAGAAAAAGCTGTATTCATCCTGGTAATTCAGACACCAAATGAATCACTCGACTCGGTTCAGCGTCATTTTGTTGATTTCCCCTCTGTCACACACCTGGGATAGCAATTTCCCAAATTCTGAAGACAAGTAACAATTTTAAACACCAGGAAAGTCTCCACTGCGAAATTTCGCAGTGGAGACTTTTATTTGGAAATTATTGGATTTCCAACCATTCGTAGAGCGGTCAGTTAACTCTTTGGCGTTATTGTTCTGTGAAAATATCAGAGCGTTTTTGGAATTGTTTTACGAGTGTTTTTCTCACCAGGTCGCACACCTCACCGATACTTTCATCCGATATTTGGTAGAGCATTTCGGTGCCATGCCTCTCGTAATCAACGACACCCACCGACCGTAATACGGACAATTGCCGCGAAACCAGTGTTTGAGTGAAGCCAGTCACCTGGACAATTTCATTTACGATCATTGGCCGTTCGCGCAATGCATGCAGAATTTGCAGGCGAGCCGGGTGGGCCATTGCCTTGCAAAAGTCCGCCTGAATATCAAATATGGATTGTTCCATGAACACCTTTACTTACCACCTAACCCGCCGAGTGACGGAGATTTGCGAACACCAATAAACCAAATAGTAGGGCAATCACAACTCCCCCAGACGCAACCAGAATCGTAGGGAAGATGTCAATTGAAGATTGGCGATTGACGTTTTCAGTCTGGACCAAAACCTCGTTTTCTGGCTTCACGGCAGATACTTCTTGGATTCTGGCTTGCGCCACCAGCCCGGAAGGCGTGACATTCAAAATCTTGGCAAAGTTACCAGCGCGTCCGGCGTAATCGGATGGATGGCAGGCATGGCAGTTGGTGTAAACATCTGTCAGGGGATCTCCGAAAACGCCGATATGCGCCTGTGCCTTGTCAAGAGTAGTTGCGTTGCCGCCATGACAATCAATGCAAGCACTTTTTCCAGCATGGGAGGTATGCCAGGCTCCCTGACTAATAGAAGAGCCAGGCGACTGATGGCAGTTTTCACATGAGGACTGGCCAGACCCCGTGCCACAATCAGCAGAAGCAGGGGTGAAATACCATAGCGACAGGGAAACTATCAATAGAAATGCGGCTGCAAACAAGAAAAATGGGCGAATTATCGATTTTCCGGACATGGCATAACTCCTTTATTCGTTCAGAAGAGCAGGCGCTTGCAGGATCGGTGATGGCGAAGTGCCATCCTATCCGACATCAACAGCCCGCCTTTGTACATAATATTAGTAATGTGTATTCAGGACTAATTAGAACATTATGTATACGCATTATTATAGTTATTTACAGAAAATTTATAATATAATTTACCATTATATTATGTAATACTACATATAAAAAGCTACGAGAATATACATTTAAATTTTTGTAAAGTATATTGTTACTTAATACACTTTTATTTGTGACAATGTGCACTATAAGGATCGTTAGGTTGGGGCTAATATCACAATCAGTATATTTATTTATTCGTCTAATCATATATTGTGAGTAAAAGAAAATGATGACAATATCCCCAACACTTGCACAGGAAGCATCAGCTATGGAAGCTGAACTATGTTCGGCATTCTCAGATCCAACCCGAATCTTGATCCTATATGCGTTGGATGAACAGCCTCGTACAGTCAATGACCTGACCGAAGAATTGAAAATCC
>CAIJKT010000262.1 GCA_903821255.1 uncultured Lentisphaeria bacterium
CAAGGAACTGCTCAGTTGGCACGGCGGCTGGAACAAGGAATACTTCGGCGGATTGATGCTGCTGGATCTTCGCGATCCGTCCAGAATCATCGGCATGTATGACCGGCCGCTGCTTGCAGCGGAAGCGGATTACGAGATCGACGGTATGCGCGGCAGCGTGATTTTCCCCGGCGGCATGATCCTGGAGGATTCCGGCGAGGTGAAAATCTATTACGGCGCCGCCGACACCGTCGAATGTCTGGCGACGGCGGATGTGAACGATCTGCTGGAACTGTGCAGGGTATCCGTCAGCCATCCATCCGCCCGCAAGACACAATCCGCTCCGGAACGCGAACTTGTCCCTGCATGATTTTGCCGGTCAGGGACTTTTCAATCCGGATGTCTCAATTACTTGCCGGGCAAATGTCTTGACCGTTGTAACCGCAACCGCAATAAAAAAGTTTTAATTTTTAATTTCCCCGGAGGATATTGCATATATTTTGATGCGTAGAATAAGATAATAGCGAATTACCGTAAAGATATTAAGCTCATGTAACCGATTTTTTGCGGCTCGGCAATCATGTCCGGAAAAAGTCTGTACCGGAACTGCATGAACGCTCCTGTATTGATAAATGTTCTTTTATTCTGCTTTTATAAGATAAACCGCGAAATCCTGTTCAGGAATTTTTGCCTGCCATTCCTTGTCTTTTAGAGGCAGCAAACTTTTATCAGATGTCATAATGACAGCTTTGCATGGGCGTTTGAACATTCTGGACGCATCAATAGTGATACCTATGTTCTGTGCTGACGCCGTGTCATTCATTACTATAAGCACAGCTTTGCCGCCGCGACGATACGCGGATGCGATTACACGCTGCGGCGCGTTAGAGGATATTTCTACCGGTGAATCTGCATGCCAGTACGGGATGAATTCCTCACTGCCGTTCCATTCGCCCAGAAAATCTTTGAATACTTTCCACGTCGTCTCCAGCTCTTTGTGAATATTATTCATATCTGACCATATACCGGTGTCATGAATAAGCGCGTATCCTATAAAATGGCGCATTGCTCTTTGCATTTCAGCCGGCGGTTTTTCTTGTGTCCACAGTTTATGACGTGCCGGATTGTAAAAATAAGCGGCTCGTTGAAACTGTGGAATGTAGATAACCGGAGTGCCCCACTTCTGTCCGTAATAGGAGACTCTGAACATTTCCGGCGTATATATGCCGAAATATGTTTCTTTTTCCACCAGGTCATTTCCGAAGAAAGTCTCGCCGTCAACAAGCGCATCGGCAAACGCATCAACCGCTGAAATAGCAGGTACAGTGGTTACATGGAAGATATGCATTGAATCCGGCTTCTTTTTCTTCATGAGTTCATATATGCGCATTTGAAATTCCCGGCATCCAAGAAGATTCAGCGTCGGATAACTGTTCCCGAAGTCGTCGGTCCAGCCGCAGCCGTGCTCGGCGTTACTGCACATGCGCGGGCCTACAAGGTCGTAATAAAGATTGTTTATATCAATCGTTTTATCATCAATACAGCGTTCAAATGACCAGAGGAAAAAATCGAGGAATGATTTACTGTTCAGACAACTGTATGTCCATACCCATTTATTGCGTAGTTCCAGTTTCCGGACATCTCTTTCTATGATATAATCACCAAGTTTGCGGCTTGTCCATACCTTCCCCCAATAGCCCCAGTCGGGCGAATAAGGAGAAGCTCCGTTAGAGGAAATATAATGGAAAAATCTCTTGTCTTTATATACCTTGCGGAGATTAGCCAAATATTGGCTGTCCACAAATTCCGGGGCAGGATCAAAATAATTGAAATAGACGGTTGAATCGCCCCAGCCTAATTCTTTATTCAAGCGGTTGGTTCTGGTTGATGTGACCGGCTCCTTGACGGGGGTACCCTGAACCCCAAATGATATTTTTCTTTCTCCGCTGAGTTTTAACGGAGTATCAACAATGTTCAACCTGACTATGCTTTCAGTATTGCCGGGTATAATTTCAACGCTTTCTTCATGTTTTTGCATGTGCCACCCCTTGAGATTCTCGGCAAACCAGGAAAGTCCAGCATCATCGTTTCCAATCCAGAATGCCGGTTTTTCAAACAGGTTTTTATGCCATCCCGCAGGCGGGACTATCCCGGTGAATCCAAATTTTACCCGGTGAGTATCTCCGGAGTTTGCGTGAACCTGTTCAGCAAATTCCTTTTTCAGCGGAATATCGATGAACATCCGGTCTATTTTCACGGAATCCCCCGATGCGGGAGACATGGTTAAATCCACCCATAGCATTCCGTCAAAATCCACCTTGATCGCGGCATTAAGATTAACATTCCCGATTTGAGCTGAACTTTTATATAAGGCTTGTCTCCGGGTGTTTTCCATCAATTCCACATGGCCCGCATTATCGTCCGTTTTTCCATTTATGTTTACAGAGACAGGACGACTGGTAATTGTTTTGTTGTTTGCGGTTATTGCAACCGGCAGCAGCGACTTGCCGAATGAATAAATCTGTTTCAGCGCTTCGACTTTTGCGGCATCAGTTTTCAAGGAGACCCATGGCGGCGGCACATCCGTATAAATGCCGGCCTTAGTGCCGTCCCAAGGCGTGGGAGAAGATGTTTTACGGTAATATTGAATAAATTTTTCTCCGGCTTTTCCTGCCTGGTCAATATATACTGCTTCAAAGTCATAATCCCCGTCGGGAAGATTTGAAATATCCCATGGAATCTCACAGACCAGTTGTCCGCGGGTTACAGGTATGCGTTTTTCTCTTTTGGCTTTTGACTTTTTATCCGTCAGCGTTATAAGCATTTTGCCGTTGTCACTGCCTGATTCATTCTTTACGACCACCTGCAATAATTGTTTAGGAATGTCCGTATAGATGTACTCCACGGAAACAGGGCTTGGCAGTTTAGCTTCAAAAAAACCTCGATATATTATATCATTGCCGGCTGAAACTTTAATGGTGAAAAGTCCGCCCGGATTAAGATTTTTGCGCTCAAACTTGAATGCGGACGCTTCGTTTGAAGTATTTTTAAAAATCTCATCAAACCAGCGTTTTTCGACGGTTGCATAATCAATCTCGCAAGACACTTTTGATGAGCCGGGGTTGAGTTGAAAATTTATATTCCCGCCATTTAAATCCCCGATACTCGCCAGATTAATGGCTGGCGCAGCAGGGTTGAGTGACAATCTGTAAAAATTTGCCTTATCCGAATATCCGAGCTGTTTGCGCACTGGAGCGATACATGTGAAATATTCCCCGTCAGCTTGAAATGTCCGGCCGATATTGATGCGGCAGTCATCTCCAGGCTTCAGGTCAATTTCCTTCAGCGGTAGTGCAAGCTCAATTGTCCACATTTCATTTTCAAATTTGGAAATACTTCGCAAGCCGTTAAGATTCCAGCCGGGATCTGATACCTTGGTAAGCTTTGTGTCAAACACCGTGCCTTTGCTGTTTACGATAATCTGATAGCTGGTATCAGCTTTAACCTGATGCATCCACAGTTCGACAGAATCATCCAGCCATACACTGGAATCATTGATATTATTTTCGCTCTTCAAGGCTCTTATCTGAGGAGAACTGACCGCTACATACAGATTATCCCTGTCATAGCTTAAGTAATAGCGGCTTTGCTTGTCTGCATATTTCCCGCTGGTTTCAAGAAAGCCGGTACCGCTGAAGGCGTATTCTCCATCGTTTATCCGGCCGTCAAGCTCCGGTGTTTTCTGCCCTGCCGCCACTACCGGCACTTTGTCCTGATTGCTGATTCCGTACTTCGCAAATTCGAGCGCTATGGTATCGGCGTCAAGTGACTTTGAATATATTTTCAGTTCATCAATCGCAGACAATCCGCTTTCCACCGCCCAGCCGTTCGCGCCAATCTGCATCTCTGTGAAAACTGAAGCGCAATAATCTTTACGGGAAACTGCGCTCTTCATTTTACCATCGACATAAAGCCTGAGTTCTTCAGGGGTCCAGGTGCAGGTTATAAAATGCCATTCGCCGGTCAGCCATTTGCCGATATTTTCGCACGCTATGCTCCAGTTTCCGCTGGACGGACCAAGTATGAAAAAAAGATTATCGCCGGAGTATTTATATATCAACATCCGTTCTTTATTGCTTTTCGCGGAAAAGAATAAATTGTACTGCTTGCCGTTAGTCTGCCAGTCTTCTGATTTTATCCAGAACATTATAGTGCCGGTTTCTGCTGAGATGTTTTTTGCGGAAGAATATTTTACACAATATTCCTCTTTGCGCTCCGCGCCATAGCCGATGCGCAGCGCTTGATTGCGAATACCGGGGCTGAATTTTTTTTCAAGAGGAGTTCCGGTAGAGAGAGTTCCTTTTTTCTCTCCAGTTGCGGAGTCCGCTTCTATTTTCTGGTCAAATGACGCATAGAAAGTCATACTTTGTTCGCTGTCGGCAGTATAAACAAGTTCGACTGCAAACAATGGGCAGACAGTCAATATCACAACTGGAAACAGAAGAACCTTTGCACGAAAGCTTTTCATAAAATATCTTTCTTTATTGATTTAAATTGTTTTATTCCCACAAACACAATGGAGTACTGCGATAGCTGATCGGCAGTACACCTGTGCGTGGAAAGTTCGCTGCGTGGCCATCCGCAAAAAGTGCATTTGTACTATTCGTGTGTCGATAATCTACGATATTGCCGGAACCCTGTGTTATGTACCATATATTATCACCATTCGGGCTGCGCACCCCGTCCCAGCAACTAGATGTTGTTGAAGGCTTTCTAATCTGCGTAAGGCGTTTGGAGTCCTTGGGGGTTGCACCGTAATTTATGCCCATTAAACTGAAATTTGCAGCATAATTTGTTGCATAGGACTGGTGGCTTGCCGCAGATCTGTTCCCGCCAAATTGGAGAGGATCAGGCCATATCCATTTCGCGCCGGGACAGGCAAACAATGAAAATTTAGCTTTGGCCTGCTCATAATTGCTGTTACTGGAGACGGGATACCAGATCGCCACGTCAGCCAGACTCTTGAATTTGCCGGTATAAACAGCCTGATATGCAATCCATGAATATAGCGTTCCGCCTCCGGCGGCACCATTGCTGCTAAAGACAAACCATGGATAAAAATCATTATAATCCCCCTGGTAAAAACTCATCAGTGTTCCCATCTGCTTAAGGTTGTTCGTACATGCGGCCTGCCTGCCTTTTTCGCGCGCCTTGTTCAATGCCGGTAACAGCATTGAGGCTAAAATTGCAATGATGGCTATCACTACCAGGAGTTCGATGAGTGTAAATTTTTTTTCCCGTTTCATTTTCCCTTCTCCTTGTTTCAAGTTTGCTCTAAATAATTTAACGTTTGTTTATACTTAATTTCAGAAGCCAGCAACGGTTTCATTTACTTGTGCCAGCCAGTTTTTTAACATTGATCTGGCAGCATCTTCAAGCAAAATATTTTTTTCACAAAGCAGCAGCAGTTCATCTCTGGTGTGATAAGTTAAATAGTTCATGAACAGGCATTCCGCAGATTGGGAATAAGGATCGTAAACCCAGTACCGCTGCAACAGTTTCTCCAATTCCGTAGACGTTTGCGCTATCTGTCCGGCGGAGCGGCGCAGCATCGGCGGACAGGATTTGGCGGATGCCAGAAAATTCTGCGCTTCTTCAGACAGCATGAAACGGATAAATTCTGCTCCGCCCTGATAATTGGATGAATTACGGCTGATGCCCAGCCCCATTGCCGCAGTGTATTGGCGGTTCTCATCCAGCAGCGGGCATGGTTCATAGGACAGTTTAAAGCTTGTGTTTTGACCGAAAATAAATGCATGAGTCGGGTTGCCGTCGAGAAAGAGCTGTTTTCCGGCATGGAAGTTTTCTACTGCCTCAAGGGGATGCTTCTGCCGGTAAATATAGGATGAGCCGGCATTGTCATACTGGAATATCCGGCTTAACTGCCGGATAAAGTATTCTTCATTTATCCCCTGAGGCGTTGACGGTTGTCCCATAAAGGTTAAGCGATCCCAGATATGACCGCAGGCAATTTTACCGTCTGGCAGTTTTTCTGTTGCTTCCGCCAGCAGTTCCGATAGTTCATTCCGGCGTATGCGCTGGCGGATGTTATTCAGGCCAATGGTCTTTGCCAGATCGGCGTTCCAGTAGATGAAGTTCAGGTTGAAGTGAATCGGCAGCAGATACCGGAACAGGTTTTTCATTTCCGGCGGAAATATTTCACTCCGGTATTCCGGCTGATTTATTAAGTTCATTAATTCATCCGGCAGCTTCTGTGCGTATTTCTTTGAATTATGATTTACGGCGTGCTGGAAAAGATCAACCTGACAATGACTTACATGCTCATCGAAATCATTGTAGTTTACCGTCTGCGGCAGCCATTCGATCTGCACACGGTATGATTGACTATGCTTATTGAAGCGCCTGGTTATCTCTTCCCAGAAGTTTTTTTGAAACGGAATATTTTCATACAGCAGAAGTTTTACCGTTTGAATTTTCTTGACCGAGAGGCCGCCACCCATTGCCATGGGATGGATATCTTTCAATATGTTAGACCGGGATTTTTCCGCAATAAAAACGCCGTTTCTGCCGCGGCTGACGATGGCCCCGCTGTCGAAAAAGCTTTGCATGGCATTCCGGACTGTAATCCGGGATATTTCCAGGGCTTCGACCATATCCCGTCCCGACGGCAGCCTAGTTCCGGCTTCATGTGTGCTAATAAACTCTTCCAGCCGTTTACGCATCTGTTCTTTCAAATGCTCTTCAGAGGCCGTATTTACAGCAAAATATTTTTTGATTTCCGTATTATTCATTAGATCCGTCGTCATTTGTTAATTTATTGGACATATTACCAATAATACCAATTATAATACGGGATTCCTGTTTTGTCTATAGCAGATTAATAATTTCTCAAAGAAAAATTTGAATTCATACAGTATGCAACGCAGTTCATCAACAGTTATCAAAATACCAGAAATTATATTTTGACACAGGATGGGATAAAATAAAACAGCCGGCGGGATTGCTCCTGCCGGCTGTGAAAACGCTAAAGCGTTACTGGGACTTAGTAGCTTCTGCGGCTACCGCCGCCACTGAAACCACCGCGATCGCCACCGCCGCGATTACCGCCGCCAAATCCACCACCGCTGCTGCGGCGTTCGCCGCCTTCGGGTTTCGGACGGGCTTCGTTCACGAGGATGCTTCTGCCTTCGAGATCGGTGCCGTTGAGTGCAGATACTGCAGCCATGGCTTCTTCACGGTTGGGCATTTCGACAAAGCCGAAG
>CAIJKT010000263.1 GCA_903821255.1 uncultured Lentisphaeria bacterium
AATGTTAAATTTTGAAATGTAAAATGTAATTTTGTAAAATATATAATGCAATTTGAAAGTTTTTTTTATCATGTGTGGTAAAATTTCCAATATAGGTTTTCGTATCTTTTATTTTAGATGCGCGTTTTAGAATACCAATAATATTTTAAAGGGATAAGCAGAAATGGCATTCATCAAAAACATATCTTCAGGACTGCGGACGGCCAGGTTGCCATCAATGCCGATTTCTGCTGATTCTATTTATGCACTATAAAAGATTTACATAGTTCATGCAATCATAGATGAACTAACAGGAGGAGGAGTAACGATGAAGAACAGACGGCATCAATGGTGTTTGAAGAACCAGGAACTTACAGTTCCATTCTTCAATTCCGGCATTAAAGTTCACTTAACTCCCATTAATTCAGTCGGCATTGGCCCGCCTTCGTAAGATGGCGTTTTATTGAGCTATATGGGATTTACATAGTTATTGCAATTTAACAGGAAAAATCAAAGGGGAGAATTAATCATGAACAGTAAACTACGGTTTCTGGAAAAGCTGGCATTGGCCTCTTTGTTATTGACGGCAGGCATCAGTCCCGGCCTCGCGCAAAATGCACAAACATCATCAAGCAATAATCCGCCGGCGCTTGACAGAATGTTGAAAAAAATTACCCAGGCTGATCGTGAAGCCGCGGCCGCCCGTGCCGCAGCCGCGAAAAAAGCCGCGACGCCGGCTCCGCTGCTGGCCGCAGCCCCGTTAACCGGAAAGGCTGCCGCAAAACCGTTGCTGGCAGCAGCAATGAATCCCGGCGGCGTTCCGGATTATTTCGGCGTTGCTAACTGGGCCAACAGCCCGATAATCAGAAAATTTGTCGATACTCTGCCCGGCGTCGGCGCTGCCAACGCCAATAATCTCGGGAATTTTATACCAATCGCCATTGCCGATACAACCACCTATCCCGGATCTGATTACTATCAAATCGGCCTGGTTGACTACACTCAAAAAATGAATTCCGACTTGCAGCCGACCAAAGTGCGCGGTTATATCGACCTCGCCCCCGGCGCGGACGGAAATGCCCACTATATGGGCCCTTTAATTATTGCCAAACGGGACCGTCCGGTACGCATCCTGTTCACCAACAAGCTTGGTGTTGGCGCCGCCGGCAATCTCTTTCTGCCGGTCGACACCACGGTCATGGGCGCTGGCATGGGACCGATGGGAATGATGGCCAATCCGATGATTTATACTCAGAACCGCGCGGTTATCCATCTTCACGGCGGAGCCACCCCCTGGATCAGTGACGGCACACCGCATCAATGGACCGTTCCCGCCGGACAATTTTTAGTCCCCGGAAATTGGAATTATTACAAAGGCATAAGTTTTCAGAATGTGCCGGACATGCTGCCGGTTCCCGACGGTTCCGCCACCTATTTTTATACCAACCAGCAGAGCAACCGGTTAATGTTCTATCATGACCATTCATACGGCATGACCCGGCTTAATGTCTATGCCGGCGAAGCCGCGGGCTATCTGGTGACTGACCCCGTCGAAGAAAATCTGATTACTCAAGGGCTGCTGCCGGGAGCGAATGACGGCGTTTACCGCTATGGTATCCCGCTGGTCATCCAGGACAGGACTTTCGTTGACCCGGCCACAATTGCCAATACCGACCCGACCTGGAACTGGGGAACAACTCCGCCGACACCGCATCAGGGCGATCTCTGGATGCCGCATGTCTATATGCCCAACCAGAACCCCTATGACCTCAGCGGCGCAAATCCGTTCGGCAGATGGGACTACGGCCCGTGGTTCTGGCCGCCGGTTACAGCCGCCGCCGGTCTGGTGCACGGCCCCATTGCGGATCCATTGAATCCTGCACGCCAGATCCCGGGAACGCCGAATCCGTCAATGGCGATGGAAACTTTCATGGACACCCCGATTGTTAACGGCTGCGCCTATCCCAAACTTACGGTTCAGCATCGTCCGTACCGTTTCCGGATACTTAACGGCTGTAATGAACGTTACCTTAATCTCCAGTTGTATTATGTTGATCCGCTGAATCCGACTGAAGTAAAAATGGTGCCCGCAGTCGCGACTACTGGATACCCGGCAACCTGGCCGACCGACGGCAGACCCGGCGGTGTGCCGGATCCCGCTACCGCAGGTCCGCAGATGGTACAGATCGGCACTGAAGGCGGATTCCTGCCGGCACCGGTCGTGCTGCCCAACCAGCCGATCAATTACAGTTATGACCGGAGAAATATAGTAGTATTGAATGTCACAGACCATACCCTGCTGCTGGGGCCTGCTGAACGGGCGGACGTTATTATCGACTTCTCTCTGGTTCCGACCAGCGCCCAGGTTATGCTCTACAACGACGCCCCGGCGCCGATACCGGCCTTTGACCCGCGCCTGGATTACTATACCGGTGATCCGGATCAGACTGCAACCGGCGGCGCGCCGTCCACTCTGATCGGCTTCGGACCCAATACCCGTACCGTCATGCGCTTCGATGTAGCCGGATCCCCCGCCCCCGCGGCATTCAATCTGGCGGCGCTGCAGGCCGCATGGCCGGCGGCTTATGTGGCTGACCAGCAGGCGCCGGTTGTCCCGCAGACGGCTTATCCCGGAACATATCACGCCGCAACGGACACCTATGCGAGAATCCAGGATATGTCTCTTACTTACACCCCGGTCGGCGGGGCGGTTCCGGTAACCACTCAATTCGGAAACAAAGCCATCCAGGAACTGTTTGAACTGGATTACGGCAGGATGAATGCCACTCTCGGAGTGGAACTGCCGTTGACCAACTTCAATACCCAGACCACAATTCCATTAGGCTATATCGGTCTGACTACTGAAACATTGACGAATAATGGAGTTCAACTCTGGAAAGTAACTCATAACGGCGTTGACACTCATGCCGTTCACTTCCACCTGTTCAATGTCCAGGTGATCAACCGGGTTGGATGGGATGGTGCGGTCAGACCGCCGGATCCAAACGAACTGGGCTGGAAAGAAACCGTCAGAATGAATCCGCTGGAAGACTGCATTGTCGCATTGCAGCCGGTCGTGCCACAGCTTCCATTCGTGATTCCCAACAGCGTCAGGCCGTTAGACCCGACAATGCCGTATGCTGCTCCGACGGATATGATTACTGTTACAAACCCGGCGGACGGAAATCCGGTGACTGTTGCCAATTTCGACCCGACTAATACAAATGTCGACCCGCTTAATCCACCCCATACTATCGGCGAAAGATACAACTTTGGCTGGGAATATGTATGGCATTGCCACATGCTGGGCCATGAAGAAATGGATTTCATGCGTCCGATGGCGATGACGGGAATCGTGGCGGCGGATTATCTGAAAGCATTGCCAGCGCCTTACAACCTGACATTCGCAATAGTTGGTCCACCCACGGCAGTCACTCTCAACTGGCTCTGTAATTGTCCTCCGGGAACCAGTCACAGCGTGGAAAGGGCACCCGTAAACGGCAGTTTCACGCAAATCGCATCTCTTGGAGATGTGCTGACCTATACCGATACTACCGTTACAGTTCCAGGAACCTACCTCTACAGGGTATTGGCCTTTAATGCCACGATGCTATCGCCGCCGTCAAATACGGTAACCGTTGCATTGAGTATTCCGGCAGCGCCGAAAACGCTGGTTGCGAGAGCTTCCGCCCTAAGTTCAAATCCGCCGACGGTGGGTTTAACCTGGGTCAACCCCGCGGTTAACGAAACCGGCCTGCATCTGCAGCGGTCGCCCAGCTCGACGTTCCCGCCGGCAACGACGATAACGATTACGCTTCCGGCTGGTTCGACGTCTTATACCGACTCAGCGGTAGCCTCTCGGACTTCGTACAGCTACCGGATATGCACATTCAACGGTATCGGCAGCTCTGCCTACAGTAACACCGCGACTGTTACTACGGCCGGCCAGCTCCCGCTCCCGCCGACAGCATTGACGGTAACTGGAACGACCCAGACGACAGTCTCGCTCTCATGGACACCGGCGGCCAATTCGACCTACACCCTTGTTCAGAGAAGCACTACTGGCATCAATGGTCCGTGGACTACGGTAGTATTGCTTCCGCAAACCACGACCACATATAAAAACATAAACCTTACCAGGAACAGAACATATTGGTACAGCCTGAAGGCCTATAATGCCTACGGCTATTCAACCGCAACCGCGGGAGTTCCCGCCACAACCCTGCCGTAATCAGCAGGCAGCCATAAAACAGGGGAGGAGTATTCCTCCCCTGTTTTTTTTTGCGGAATTGATGTCTCAAAATTACATAAAAACAAGCATTCTGAATCGTTCATTATTTAAGATCTTTCAGCACTGCTTAAGTAAGAAAACACACGTCTGCTCTGACCAGTCACAATAAACAGATATCAACAAGAAATTGAGAATAAGGAAAACAGCAATCTGCGAAAAATCTCGCTATTGCAAAAATAGCTCAAACCGGTATATTCTAAATTAAGAATTTATTTGTGTTGAACTGCTGCAATAATTGAGTTTGACAAACGAAGGACATTAAGCGTGCGGAGTTACGGGATAATTGAAGCAGGAACAGGTGAGGTCCGGGGACTGCGGTTGCGTTGCGGCGCTGCCCGGTGGAGCCTGGAACACTTCGCATCTGCGAATATCAGCAGCGAAATTCCTTTGTCCGAATCACTGACAACGGTTTATACAGAGCTGGACGCCGGGCGTTGCGATTTTATCGCGGTGACCGGCAACCTGACTGGAGCCGGATGCTTTGAACTATATATGCCGCGTTTGAAAATACCGGAACTGGCGGCGGCGCTTGAGTTTGAGCTGCCGAGGTATCTGCCTGGCGGCACCGATGGCGTGCTGTGGTGTTACCGGGTGCTGAATTTTACAGATAAAGCGGCGGCAAAGTTAAGGGTGCGGGTGTTTTTCGCGCGGCAGACGGAGTGGGAGCGCTTTGCAAACGAACTGGAACGCAGCGGGATTAAGGCGGATGCGTTTATCTATCCGTTCATGGCAGTTGATCCGGAACTGGCGGAATTGCCGGTATATCTGCCGGAAACGGACGCAAAGTTTTATTTCTCTGCCCGCGGACAGGATGGTTTACGATATATGGAGCCGGTGACTTCATGCGCTGACCCCGCGGCAATGTCAGAGGCTTTAAGCAAAACATTAGGATGTCCGTCGGATATGGAGCCGAAATCGGCGGAAAGCTGTCTGGCCGGTCTCCTCACGGCGAAATATGTGTCGGGCAGTCATTACCGTGGCCGCGGCAACCGCAGCCAGCCGCCATTGCCGTCGGCAATGTACCCGCAACGCTGCCGGCTGCTGAAAGGACTAACCTTGATCAGCGGCATTGCCGCGCTGGTCTGCATGGGACTGTGGCTGGGCGCGGAATGGCGCGATCTGCATGGACGCTGCAGCGCTTTGCAATTGGAGATTACCGCAGCGAAACATCAATTGGACTCGGAAAAAAACTTTCTGCAACAAAATGCGGCGAAAAGCAAGGCGGTGAGCAAGGTTCTGGCCTCGCTGCCCAACCGTGCCGCAGTGCTGCAACTGCTGTGTTATCTGGCGCCCAGACTGCCGAAAGATATCGCCATGAGCAGTTATAATATGCAGGGCAACCGGGCATTTCTGACGATGAAATGTGCGTCGGACCCGGAAAATGCGCTGGCGCAAATCGGCGATTCAGCGCGTTACACCGTGGAAAATCTGCGCAAGAACCGCAATCAGGACGGCAGCTATTACATTTATCTGGTGTTGAATATCAATGATTAAACGTATTAAACTCAAACTGAAGAAATGGAAGATTCCGCGTTCCGTCGGATATTCGGCGTTATGCGGACTGCTGGCTGTTTCATGTCTTGGCGTATGGTGGGGTGTTGACGACTGGGATGAAGTGTTTCCGACGGAGGAAACGCTGGCGCAGCAGCAGCGCCTTTTGAAAAAACTGCGTCAGGAAATGGAAACAGAGACTCAAAAGCGGCGGACGATGGAGTCAGACTGGACGCGGCTGCACCGGGAAAGCGCATATTTCTATTTTTCCGGCGACAACCGGCGGGCAGATGCGTTCATGCGGCAGAAACTTGAAGAACTGGCAAAACACTCGGGACTGGTTGTCAAGTCGTTGAGTGACATCCGCAAACAAAGTATCGTAAAAGGAATTTGCAGTTGGGACGCCGATGTAATGGTGGAAGGTGATTTGAAGCAAATGGCCGAGTTTCTGGCGAGCCTGGCAGCATCGAAGCCGGCGTTCTACTGGCAGCAATGCAACTTGCGTCCGGCCGGGCCTAATGCCGGCAATATTCTGGTTTCAAACGGTACCCTGAAACTGCTCGGCAGTGACAGCGGAGAACTGGGGGAACTGGCGGAGGTGTTAAAGCAATGAAACTAGTGTATATTATATTGATTCTGATATTCGGCTTGACCGCGAGTTACGGGCTGGAGAAGTTTTTTACCGAGAGGCGGGAGAGAATGTCCGCGGCTCAGGAAACTGACAAGCAGCGGGAAAACAAAAAAAACCAAGACCAGTCCAAACGTGGCGAGGCCAAAGCAGTGCCGTCAGAACCGGATTGCGACGTGCAGGCGTTGTTATCCAATAATTTTTTTGATTTGAGCAGGAATATCGCGCAGGGCAGGAATGAAAATATGCCGGCGGAATTAAAACTGGAGAATCTTTATCAGTTGCTGGGAGTATTGGAAATTGGTGACTGCAAGGCGGCAGTAATCGTAAACCGGAACCAGCCGCAGCGCGCCCCCGCCGTCAAAGGCAAAACAGCGGATAAACGTATTTATCTGCTGGGGGATACGATTGGAAACGGCTTTAAATTATCTGAAATTGAACAAAAAAAGGTAAAATTCACAAGGGACGGGCGCGAACATGAACTGGTGATGTTTCAAGACCGGAAAGGGACGGCTCAAGCCGGTCCCGGAAACATACAGGGATTGCCGCTACCGGATCCAAACATGTCGCGACCGCCGCGAAATATCAGGAGCAGATGATGATAAGAAAACATAGAGTTAAAGGTTATTTGTGGTCTGTGATACTGGCGTGTGCGCTGTTGTCGAGTTCCTGCAACAGTCACAAGGTGGATGAGAAGAAAGATAAGGATAAGGCGGCAGAAAAGTCTAAAACGCCGGACAAGATTAAATTTCCTGGGGATTTGAAACCGAAATCGGACAATCAGACCCCGGACGAGGAAGTAGCAATGCCGCAGAGCACCCAGACTCCCGGAGGAAATTCCGCAACGGCAAAAGAGTCCGGATCTGAAGTTGCGGGGGGAACGGCGCCGGAGACGGCACAGCCATCATTTTATGAGAAATTCATCCGGAACAAGAAAACCGATGCAAATGCGAAACCGATGAAAGTTGCGCTGAATTTCGACAATGTGGACATTACGGACGTGATTTCGGCATTTGCCTCTTCGCTGAAGTTCAGTTATATGACGGACCCGGAAGTCAAGGGTTCAGTCACGATGTTTTTAGACATGCCGATGACGGAACCGGAGCTGTGGGCGATGTTCGAGCAATGCCTGCGGCTGTGCGGATCATACTGTGTGATGAACAACGGCGTGGTGCAGATTATGCCGTTTTCCAAGCTGCCGCAGCAGCAGCAGTTGACGCTGGGTTATAAGCCGGCAGGAAATGCGGAAGTGCTGTTTTACAAACTGAAGGCAGCCCCGGCGGCGGATGTCGCCAAGGAGTTGAAACCGTTTATGACCGCGGGAGCGACACTGGTCGAAATTCCCCGGCGCAATGCGCTGCTGGTTGTGGATGCGATGTCCAATATGCCGAAATTGATTGAACTACTGAAGTTTCTGGACGAGCGCCCGGGTGCCGGGATGCGCAGAGCAGTGCTGCACTGTCACAATATCGCAGCTTCGCGGTTGATGAACGAGTTAAGCGAAGTGCTGCCGGTACTGGGCTTCCCGGTGACCGCAGTGCAGCGGACTGAGGGCCAGGCTGCGCAGAAACCGGAAGACCATAAATCCGATTCCGGCGTGATTTCGCTGACCTGCATGGACCGGCTGCAACTGATCGTGGCTGCGGCCGTAACGCAGGAAGCGCTCGACGAACTCAAGAAGTGGGTGGAGATACTGGACCGCACCGACACCGGAGAACAGGAACGGGTATACATTTACCGCGTGATCAACAGCAAAGCGCCGGAACTGGTGCAGGCATTATCGGTGGTATTCAAAGTGGAAAGTACGACACTTAGTGCGAGCAGTTCCTCCGGTCAGAAGGGAGGCGCGAAGAGCACTGGCGGCGACACCGCAGCCTCTTCCTCAAACTCAAGCACATCCAGCTCCAGCGGCAAAAATTCATCCAAGAAGGATATCGGACCGGCAAGCGTATTTGAAGTGCCGGTGAGCATTTTTGCGGACGCGGTCAACAACCGCCTGGTGATCAAAACGACGCCGCGGACATATGCAATGCTGCAGGCGCTGTTGAAGCGTCTGGACACAGTGCCGGACCAGGTGCTGTTGCAAGTGCTGGTGGCCGAAGTCACACTGTCCGACTCACAGAGTTTCGGCATGACTTATTCGCTTAATGAAAACAACGGCAGCACGATCAACTCGATTCAGACCAATTATGCCGACGTGAACGGCAAGACTGCCC
>CAIJKT010000264.1 GCA_903821255.1 uncultured Lentisphaeria bacterium
ATCAGCAGCAGCTGAAGCAGATTATCAATAAAAAGCCCGATAAACCCGTCCCAGTCCCCTTTTACAAACCATTTTTCTTTCATATGCCGCGCAACACCTGACAGGATTTTCTGATTTTAATATTTGCATAATATTGCCCGGCAGATCGGAGAATCAAGAGGAGAATTCCCCAAAATGCATAAATGCCCGATATTCCCCGGCGTGTCAACTGCGCAGTTATTCGACTGAAAACAGAGTGTGCCGGAAAGCTGTCGGGCTCTGCCCCGCACGCTTCCTGAACATCTTTGAGAACTGGAAAATATCGCCGTAACCGGTTTGGATCGCGATCTCGGTAATGTTCAGATTACGATTTCCGAGCAGATATTTCGCCAATTCAAAACGCAACTGCAACTGGTATTCCACCGGGGAGACGCCAAGCCATTTTTTGAACTCGGCGCAAAAATGCGGAACGGACAGTCTGGCGACCGCCGCCAATTGCCGCAAATGGATTTTACCGGTCTGATTTTTTTCGATGAACGCCTTTGTCCTGAAGATCCTTTCCGGGATGGCGGGCGCGGCGGCTTCGCGCATCGCCCGGTCCATTTCCCGGAGCATGCAGTGAAACAGGTTCTTCAAAATGACCGCATCTGGAGCATATGACCCGGTGAGTTCTTTATAGATTTTAAGCAGGTACTCTTCCATTATGTCCGGCCGGTTAAAAGTCACCGGCTTCCCCGGCACGAAACCATTCTCCGTCAGCAGCGCCGCGGCGCTGCTGCCATGAAAATGAATCCAGGAGTGCCGCCAGCGGCGTTCCGGATTGCCGTAGTAATGCCCGGTGCCGTCCTCCCACAGCATCAGTGTATTGGCCGGATACTGCCGGATATCTCCATCTTCTTTGAGCCAGACCGGCTCGTAAAAGAACATCAGCAGCCGGTCGCCGGTGCCTTGCGGCCGGTCAATGATGCATGGACGCATCTCCTCCCGGATGCCGGTGCCGGAAATGTGCAGCTCAGTATCCGGTCGCTGCGGCGTGAATTTTAACGTTTTGAATTTCATGAATAATAATATTTGATAAACATTCAATAATTGATGCCATACAATTTAGCCATCCTTACCAGTATAATAATAGCATACTGGATAATAAAAGCCAAATAAAGGAGCTTTATCTTATGAGTAAATTCAACGGTCTTAATATGAGTCTGGGCAATCTTTCACGGCTGTCCAATGCACAAACCCGTTCAATCAGCGCGGAAAACCCGGATGGCGCGAAAGGCGGCGGCGCCAAAGCCGAACCCGGCGAAAACAGTTGCGGCCGGGAGCTCGGACGCGGCTGGAAGATCAGGCCATCCATTCAAATCAAGGCAGGAGAAACGGCGGAACTCGCAGACATCCGGGGGCCGGGCGCAATCCAGCAGATATGGTTTACCCCGACCGGGAACTGGCGCTTCTCCATTCTCCGAATTTACTGGGATGGGCAGGAGCATCCGTCAGTCGAATGCCCCGTCGGCGACTTCTTCTGCGCGGGCTGGGGCGGCAGGGAGAACAACACTGGAGCAAATTTCCGGCAGCTTTCGTCGCTGGCGGTATGCATCAATCCCGGCAGCGCCTTCAACTGTTACTGGGAGATGCCGTTCAGAAAACATTGCCGGATAACCATGACCAACATCGAAGAGCCGGTCAAGGACAAACCTGATGAAAGAGCGATGACGCTCTACTATCAGATAAATTACACGCTGACCGAAGTGCCGGAGGACGCCGCTTATTTCCACGCCCAGTTCCGGCGGACGAACCCCCTGCCCTATAAAGAAGCCTACACCATCCTCGACGGCGTCAAAGGCCGGGGGCATTATGTCGGAACTTACATGGCATGGGGGGTCAACAACAACAACTGGTGGGGCGAAGGCGAAATCAAATTCTTCATGGACGGGGACAAGGAATTTCCGACCATCTGCGGAACCGGCACCGAAGACTATTTCTGCGGATCATACAATTTTGACGTCGGACAGCAGAATGGCGGATACAGGGAGTTCAGCACTGCCTATGCAGGCCTGCATCAGGTACTGAGACCGGACGGACTCTACAAGTCGCAGCAGCGTTTCAGCCTCTATCGCTGGCATATCATGGACCCGGTAAGATTCGAGCAGGATTTGAAAGTCACAATCCAGGCGCTCGGATGGCGTTCATACGGACGCTATCTGTCACTGCAGGACGATATCTCATCGGTAGCCTTCTGGTACCAGACGCTGCCGGCCGCGCCGTTCCCGCAACTGCCGGACCGCGACTATCTGGAAGTTATCTGACCTGAATTTCATGTCCCTTATTTCAAGGTTGAATCGACGCTGATTAGAGTTATATTTATCCCGGACATTGCCAAACCATAAGTGAGGAATGAAAGGGATAAATGCTTTTCCAGGAACTGCCGAAAATACGCTCTATGAGTGATATGATCTTCGACCCGATGTGGGCCGTGAAAGATCATTCCACCAATATCTGCGAACTGATCCATGTCCGCAAGGGTCTGCTCTGTCAGGTCGCAGGCGGCAAAAAGTTCACGGCGGGTCCCGGCGACTGTCTGATCACGCCCCGCCAGACCATGCATCGCGATTTATTCGATTTCGATAAAGGGCTGGAAGTTTTCATTGTATTTTTCGACTGGACGTTTGAGGCTGAATTTCTGAAGCTGGTAAATAATTCAAATATCAACCTGATTTCAGCGGACACACGGACCGCCCTGTCCCGGGTGTTTGACGAGTTGAGAACAGATCCGGGCGGCGACGAAGCCGACCGCATCGTTGCGTCAAGCCGTCTGCTGACCGTGCTGATGCTGCTTTACCGGGACATCAGCCAGCAGCAGAATCAGTCTGCCGCCCCGGAGTTTTCCGGCAATAAACGGCAATGGCTGGTCAATGAAGCCAAAAAATATCTGGAAAAGCATTACCCGCAGCCGGTAAAACTTGAAGACGTCGCCGCCAGTTTGAAAGTCAGCCCGTTTTACCTTTCCCGCGTGTTCAGTCACGAGAGCGACTTTTCGCTGTTTGAATACCTGAACGATGTGCGCATGCGCAAGGCGCGGGAGCTGCTGCACGAAGGCCGCCACATCGTATCGGACGTGGCGTATATGACCGGCTTTGAGGACAGCAATTATTTCTCCAAGGTCTACAAGCGCCACTACGGCCACTCCCCCAGCCAGGGCCGCTTCAAGTAACTCAAGCTGGAAGCTTGAAGGAGCCAAGCGAGAAAAGCAAGAAAAGTTGGGAAAGCGAGAAAAGCGAGAAAAGCGAGAAAAGTTGGGAAAGCGAGAAAAGCGAGAAAAGCAAGAAAAGCAAGGAAAGCGGGAAAAGTTATTAAATCAGTCAGCTTTTTTTATGCTTGAAAT
>CAIJKT010000265.1 GCA_903821255.1 uncultured Lentisphaeria bacterium
GCTGATTCCGCCATCAGTGATTTCCGGATTTACAACCGTGCGCTTTCTCCTGGAGAATTGCTGAGCGAAGTCAGCGAACTAAAAAAGGGCCAGATTGCCGGAACCCAGATAGCTGCCATCGACAGCAAAAAACGGAAATATAACTGGAAGGACTGGAACAGCAAGCCGACGCCCGAAGAAGGCAGGAGCGTTGATGAACTTTATGATTTTAACAAATATGTAATTTGTGATGGGAATTTCCATCGGCTTGAGTTCAATCTCGATAAAAAAGTCAAAGATGCATATTTGATCTACGGCAGCCATAACGGTACCGATGACCGCCACACGGTAAAAGTGAACGGGCAGGAAATTTTGTCCTGTGTCGGCAATGAAGTACGCACGAGCGGCGTTGTAATAGTAAAGAAAATAGACAATTTAAAGCAAGGCGTCAATGCTGTATCGCTTAATGGCTGCTGGGTTGCACTGGAAGTTGTAATTAATCTGGAAGATGGCACGCAACTGGATTTTACCGCCGGTCCCGGCTGGCGTTCTGCTGATAGCTATAAACCCGGCTGGGATCTGCCGGGATACAAAGGCCCATCCGAAGAACTGCATTACCGGCTTGGACATGAAGGTTATCATCAACAAAATAATACATTCCACGGACGTCAGTATGTCGGACTGATTAAGCTCGATGACAACAAAAATAATTACCCGGTTTATCAGGTCGGCGAAACGATGAACTGGACTGTCTCCATCCCTGAAGATTTCTATGGCAGCATGAAGCCGGAACTGAAATGCACATTGCTTGACGCCTTTGACGGCAATGCGCCGGTCAGTTTTGCCGGAAAATTAATCGGCGCCGAAAACGGCATGGCGAAATATGAACTGCGGTATCCATTGTCCCGGCAGGGCGCATTCACAGCCGAACTGAGCTTCGGCGACCAGCCGGCGATGAAACGCCGGGCAGAACTGATTGCGTTCGGACCGCTGAACCAGCCGGAAACAACAGCGGATAACATATTTTCCGAACTAAAGAAAACATTGATTGATCAAATTGATTGTACTAAACCCGATAATCCGGAGAATCCTGTTGTTCTAGGCGGCCCGCCAGGAAGTGTTCCGCTGGTCAAAATAGTAGACAACAGCGGGTTGAAATATCTGCAAACCGGTTCGGAAGCAGGATTTCTGGCCCCGGGATATAAAAACAACTATGCCATGTGGAAACTGAAAGTTGAAAAGCTCAATCAGTTTTATCTGGCCGAAATTGACATACCGGATGATAAAGACCGCGTTCAGATTATTGCGCTGATCCATGGTTCGATAGAATACGAATTCGGCACGGAAACGACTGTGGAGACGGGGCGGCCCCGCCCGCTCTCAGGCAAGATGATTACGCACCGTTTGCTGTTCATTCCTAAATTTAATGATGTCCGGATAATGATTTCGCCGGTTCAAAGTTCCAGGCAGAATAACGGGGCGGCGATGGCGGCGATCCGGTTTTACCGGATTGACGGTCTGCTGCCTGCTGTAAAACTGGGGGACTCCAGACGTGAATCAGCCAATTACAATGAACGGGTAAATTTGCCGGGAATCAGTTACTATCCCGGTTCTGACGGTATGCAGCGATTTAGCGGCAGAGGCATGGCCGCAGAGAATAATTACCGGCGCTGGTATCTGGCGTTGCGCAATCATGTTCAGATACTGCGGATGTCGGCGCAAAATGCGGTTTGCAACGGTCTCTACATGTATGTTAAGGAAGAATATCCAACGAAACCGGAACAGACCGATTTTGTCCGGCTGATGCAGGATATGTATGGGGCAAATGGGATTAATTTTTACGGCAACAGCGAATATTTTAGTTCGAGTGTGCTTGAAGGCAAGGATGTAGGCCACAGGATTGAGGGCACGAAGGTTTCCGACAAGGACGTGCAGAGCGGAACTGATACTTACAGGCTGGTTTCTAGAGACGGGAAGCAGGCGCCGAATTATCCGATGAATAACCCTTTGCATCCCACTGTAAAAGCAGATATGATTCGGGTATTTGAGGATATCGGCAGGAAATATGCGATACACAAGAATTTCAAGGGAATGATGGTGTTCGAAGGAACAATGGGTTGTGCAATGGCATTCCGCAGTCTGGACTGGGGGTATGATGATTACTCTTACCGGCTGTTCCGGGAAAAGTTCCGGAATGACGCGCCGGAGTTTCAGGGTGTAACCCGCTTCCGTCAGCGTTATGACTGGATCATGAAAAGTGCTAAAGAAGACTTTATCAATTTCCGCTGCCGGGAGATTTACGAATTGAACCGTGCCGCGCTGGTGGCGCTCCGTAAATATTCGCCGCAGGCAAAACTGCTGGTGAATATATGCGCCTGGCCATGGCACGGCAATATCGGCAACGGGTCAGTCGCTGAACTGAAGCAGAAGTTGCTGGAAATGGGTACCGACCCGAAATTGTACCTGAATGATCCCGACATGCTGGTGTTACATAATGACTGGATGGGGGCACATATGGTGACTGACCAGGATTTAGCGTTGGCGGAAAAATACAACCGCGATCCTGCCATCTGGGAATATCTGACCGGCGGAAAGCCCTGCGGCGTATTTTTCTGGACCGGATATTATGAAACTTCTCTTTCACTGCCGCCGGAAATGCTCAATCAGTATTGGCTTGCCGAAAAATGGTTTTTCATGCTTGAAAAGCGGTTTATCGGCTCCGCCGGCAAGCTTGGCCGTAATTACCTCTCCGCTTATACCAATGCGCTGGCGTATGCAGACCCGGTGATTTACCTGAACCGTTTTACCGATGTTGCGGAACATCGCGGTTTTATTGATATGAAGGCGGAAGCCGGAGAAGCGATATCCTATATTCCAGCCGGAATATATCAGACAGCGCCAGGGTCGGATACCAATATTGTGTTGCGTTGCAGCGGCGACAATGCTTATCTGGTAAATAACCAGCCATATCCATCAAAAGTCCAGGTGCAGTTTGGAAACAATGCAAAAGTCAAAACCCCAATCAACGGGCAGAACTTGCGAATGGAGAACGGATCGGCTGCGTTTGAGCTGAAACCTTATCAGACTATCCCGTTACGTCTTGATTCAGCATCAGAAGTCAGAATATTGAA
>CAIJKT010000266.1 GCA_903821255.1 uncultured Lentisphaeria bacterium
GTATTTTACTGAACAGCGTTGCGAGTGCTTACAATGATATTCTGCTGGCTATCGAGCAGCAGCGCATTGCCCGCGCGGACATGGAATTCCAGCTTAAAAACTTGAAAGAAACTCAGCTTAAATACCAGGCGGGGGCGGTTCCGCTGAGCGATGTCCTTAACTTCAAAATTCTGAATAACACCGCGACCGGGAGCCAGATTGCCGCCGAATACCGCTATAATATCGCGGTTTACTCGCTTTCCGCGCTGATGGGCATTCCGACGGCAAAACTTCCGCCTTACATCAAATTCCCGCCGATTAATCCGGATACCGACGAACACCTTACATCCGTCGATGTCTATCTGGATACCGCACTGAACAACCGTCCGGACCTGAAATCATTCCGCGACCTGGTTAAAGTTGCCGAGTATGGAGTATACAGAAGCTACGGCGCGTATTCTCCGTCGGTTTCCGCCTATGGCGTTCTGGATTACGGCACTACTTTAAACCGCAGCAGCGGAAGCACAATAGGAACCAGCGGCAGTCACTCTTATTATAATAATCCTGGTTCTCAAGTCGGCCTCCAGGCTGAATGGCTGATGTTCGACGGCCTGAAACGGGAAAATACCGTCCGGGAATTTAAGGCGGAGCTGTCCAGGGCCAAATTCGAAGCGGCGTCCTCCTGGATTTCCATTATTCAGGAAGTCCGCGGCGCATATGATAATTATGTCCAGAACATCAAGCAGGCAAAATTGTATGAAAAAACATTGCTGCTGGTCAATAAACAGCGCGATCTGGTCGAAGAGGAGTATAGAGCCGGAAATACGGAGCTGACCCGCCTGAATGAAGCACAGCGTAATGTGGTTGAGGCGGACACCAATCTGGTTCAGGCGCTGGTCAACGTCAGAAAAGCAAGAGCGCAGCTCGACGCCTCCACCAATACCAATACCACCGGCTCTGTTTATACCGACGGCAACTCGTCGATCGAGTATTAATTTACAGAGACAATATAATCCGCATCCGTTTTGCCGATGCGGCATACTTTTAATCTTTAAAGAGGTTTCTCTATGGACACAGTAGTGCGATTCGCGCCGTCACCAACCGGCCAGGTGCATATCGGCAATATCAGGACTGCAATCTTCAACTGGCTTTTCGCCCGTCATTGCGGCGGCAGATTTTTGCTGCGGATCGAAGATACCGACCTTGAACGGTCCACCCGTCAGGCGATAGACACATTACTGCAGTGCATGGACTGGCTGGGCCTGAATTTCGACGGCGAGATCATGTATCAGACCAGCCAGCGGGAAACGCATATAAACGCCGCCAATCAGATGATCGCCAAAGGCCTGGCCTATGCGGCTCCCGCCCCGGAAGGCGGACTGTCTCCGATATTCTTCCGCATTCCATGGGAATGCGGGGATTTTCCGGCAATCCGCGATGTCGGGCCGGCGGAGCTTGAGCTTCATCCTGAAACACCCGTCAAAATTGATTTTACCGGCATCAGTTTTTCCACCGTCAGCAAAAAAGGAGCGCCGATGCCTGCCGCCGCATGCCTTGCCGGATTCCGTCAAATGAAACTTTATGACGGCAAAGGCAACGTTGTTTTTGAGCTGGAAAAAGAGATCGGCGGCATTCTCCACAGCAAACAGCCTTTCTCTTTAAACAATTGCGTCAAAATGACGTTCATGCGCCGGGAGATTTTTTATAAAGACATTATCAAGGGCGAATTGTCCAAGCCGCTTGACGGCATTAAAGACCTGATCATGGTCCGCAGTGACGGTTCCCCGGTATTCCACCTGGCCAATGTCGTTGATGACGTTACACAGAATGTCACACATATCATTCGCGGTGACGACCATGTGGAAAATACTTACCGTCATATCATGCTTTTCTACGCGCTTGGCCGCAAACCGCCGGAATATGCTCACCTGCCGATGATCGTCAACAGTTCAGGCAAGCCGTACAGCAAGCGCGACGGAGATGCTTTTGTCGGGGATTTCAGGGAAAAAGGGTTTCTCGCCGAAGCGCTGTTCAATTATCTGGCCCTGCTGGGCTGGTCGCCCGGCGATGACCGCGAAAAAATGACGAAACAGGAAATGATCGAAGCCTTTACGCTGGATAGAGTCAAAAGCGCACCCGCCCAGTTGGACAGCAAC
>CAIJKT010000267.1 GCA_903821255.1 uncultured Lentisphaeria bacterium
CCGGCGTCACCGGCGGCACCCGGCTGCTTTCCGACCAGTTGATTGTGCGCATTACCAACGGGGCCGGCGATTCTTTCCTGGACCGGATGATCGCGCTGGTTGAAGGCGCTTCCCGGCAGAAAACACCCAATGAAACGGCGCTGACAGTTACGCTGGCCGGGCTGACGCTGGCATTCCTGATGGTTACCGCGACACTCCTCCCGATCGGCAAATTTTTCGGCACGGTGATTCCGGTGCCGACGCTGGTTGCGCTGCTGGTCTGCCTGATTCCGACCACGATCGGGGCGCTGCTTTCCGCCATCGGGATCGCCGGCATGGACCGGGCGCTGTCGGCGAATATCCTGGCAAAAAGCGGCAAAGCCGTGGAGCTGGCCGGCGACATCGATACGCTCCTGATAGATAAAACCGGCACCATTACCGTGGGAAACCGCCAGGCGACGGAATATTATCCGCTGACCGGGGTGGCGGCGGAGACGCTGGCCGTTGCCGTGACCATCGCCTCGTTCGGCGACCAGACCCCCGAAGGACGTTCCGTGCTGACGCTTGGAGAAGAACGGCTGGGCAGCAAATTTCCCGCTGAAAACCCCGGCGCCAAACTGATTCCGTTTTCAGCGCAAACCAGACTGAGCGGCGTGGACATCGGACCGGCAAGCTACCGGAAAGGCTCTTTTGACGCGATCAGTAAATACATCCGGCAGCAGGGCGGAACCATTCCGGAAGAACTCCAGGGGGTGGTTGAAAAAGTCGCCGTCAAAGGCAGTACGCCGCTGGTCGTAACTGAAAACAACCGGATTCTGGGCGTGCTGGAACTGTCCGATATCCTGAAAATCGGCATCCGGGAGCGGTTCGCCCGCCTCCGCGCCATGGGTTTGAGGATCGTCATGGTTACCGGCGACAACAAGCTGACCGCCGGCACCATTGCCCGTGATGCCGGAGTGGATGATTTTATCGCTGAAGCCAGGCCGGAAGACAAGCTGGAATATATCCGTCGTGAACAGAAACAGGGGCGGCTCGTAGCCATGATGGGAGACGGCACCAATGACGCTCCCGCACTGGCGCAGGCCGATATCGGCGTCGCCATGAATTCGGGAACGCAGGCGGCAAAAGAGGCCAGCAACATGGTTGACCTGGACAGCGATCCCACCAAACTGATTGAAGTCATTGAAATCGGCAAGCAGCTGCTGATGACGCGCGGCGCTCTCACCACCTTTTCAATCGCCAATGACATGGCCAAATATTTTGCGATTGTCCCCGCCATGTTTATCCTGGCGGTTCCCCAGTTATACGTGTTGAACGTGATGAACCTGGCGACGCCGCACAGCGCGATTCTTTCAGCGCTGATCTTTAATGCCGTAATCATTCCGCTGCTGATTCCGGTTGCGATCAAAGGCGTCAAATACCGGCCGGTCGGCGCCGATTCGCTGCTCCGGCGGAATCTGCTGATCTACGGACTGGGCGGGGTCGTTCTGCCGTTTGTCGGAATAAAACTTATCGACATGCTGCTGGAGCTGCTCAAGCTGGCATGATCAAACTTTCAGGAGGAAAATAAATAAAATGAAACACTTGATAATATCGCTGAAACTGATTGTCCTGACCATCGCCGTATGCTGCATTGCCTATCCGGCGCTAATCTATGCGGCGGCGCAGATTTGCACGCCATACACCGCCGAGGGCTGGCTGCTGACCGGCAAAAGCGGCAAAATTACAGGCAGCGAGATCATCGCGCAGGCGTTTACGCAGGATAAATATTTCCAGCCGCGGCCTTCCGCCGCGGATTATAACGCATCTTCCGCAGGCGGCAGCAACCTTTCTCCGAATAATCCGGCAATCTCTGAAAGGGCAAAAACGCTGATTGCCAGATTTAAAGCCGATGAAAAGAATAAACTGCCGGCGGATCTGGCGACCGCCTCCGGCAGCGGGCTGGACCCGCACATAACGATGGAAGCGGCGTTATTTCAGGCCAAACGCGTCGCGGATGCCAGAAAAATGTCCGTCGAGGAAATCGGCGGTATTCTGAAAAAAAATGCCGTCCGGGCCAACCCGCCTGGCGGCGAAACCATGCTGGTAAATGTGCTGATGATCAATCGCAAACTTGATTCATTAAATGAAAAGTAACTTTATAAAGGGGTGGCTTTGACTATGGCAATCAACGGAAACAGAGCTGACAGTTTTCTGCGGATGATCCGGTTGTCGGAACGCGGCAAACTTAAAATTTACCTCGGCTATTGCGCGGGGGTGGGCAAAACATATCAGATGCTTCTGGAGGCGCACCGCCTGAAAAAGGAAGGGGTTGATGTCGTTGTCGGCTTAGTTGAAACTCACCAGCGCCAGGATACCGCCGCCTTGCTGGAAGGACTGGAAATCATTCCCCGGACGAAGATTCTCTACCACGGCATTGAAGTCGAGGAAATGAATGTTGAAGCGGTTTTCAACCGCAAGCCCGCCGTGGTACTGGTGGACGAACTGGCGCATACCAATATTCCGGGCAGCAAGAACGCCAAGCGCTACCAGGATGTCGAAGATCTGCTGCAGGCCGGAATTCATGTCATTTCCACGCTCAACGTCCAGCACCTTGAAAGTTTGTATGATACCGTGGAGAAAGACCTGAGCGTCAAAGTCAAGGAGCGCATTCCGGACAAAGTGCTGCTGGAGGCGGATCAGCTTATCAACGTGGACTTGACGGCGGAAGACCTCCGGAAACGCCTCAAGGAAGGCAAAGTCTATCCCCCCGGGCGCATTGATGCGGCAATGGAGCAATTCTTTCAGCAGTCCAATCTGGAAGAGCTCCGGGAGCTGACCCTGCGTGAACTGGCTTCGCAAATTGATTCCAGGCGACGGGATAACCAGGCGGCGGATAGTTTGACTCCGTCATCGCCGGACCAGATCATGGTCTGTTTAAGTTCGCACGGGCCGAACCGGGACATGCTGCTGCGTTATACCTCGAGACTGGCCGGCCGGCTGAACCGTTCCTGGTATGCGTTTTACGTCCAGACTCCGGCGGAAAGCCCCGCCGCGATTGATGCCCGGACCCAGCGGATACTTTCAACCACGCTTACCCTGGCCAAACAGCTTGGCGCAATGGTTTTTACTTACAAAGGAGAAGACATCGTCAAGACCATTCTGCAATTTGCGAAAGAGTACCGGGTCGGTCATATCGTTGTCGGCTCGCCTGGCCGTAAAATTTCCATGCTGGGCAGAATGATTGGTCAAACCAGCGTGGTCGAACGCCTGATCCGCGAAAGCAACGGGATTACCCTGACCGTGCTGGACACCAGGCAGCCGCATCAGAAAGACGAAGCCGTTATTGAAAAATCTGAAAATGAAGTTATGATAGCCAATATCCTTCCCGGGAAAGGGTTGCAGTTTGCGGAACTGATTCCGGAATCCAGAATTTGTTTCTGGGATGCTCCGTTGAACAAGACGGATGCCGTCAACGCTCTGGTTGATCTCGCCATGCCGGCCCTTTCCGGATTTCAGCGGGATGCGGTTATCGCCGCTGTCGCCAAACGCGAAGAGCAGGGTTCAACTTTTCTCAACGAAGGTCTGGCATTTCCGCATACCCGCATCCCCGGCTTGACTGATCCGGTACTGGCAATGGGCGTCGCCCGGAAAGGCATTGCCGATCTTGAAAGTGGCTTTGCCCCGTATTTCGTCTTCCTGATTCTCAGCCCGGCCGAGATGAACGCACAGCATGTCCGGATACTCAGCGGCCTCAGCCGTCTGTCCATGGACAGCTTTGTCATGCCCCGGCTGAAATCCGCCATGAATCCGGAACAGATGAATGAAATATTCAAGCAATGGGATGCGCTTTCAGCTTCAAAAGAAAATAAGAAGCCCGCAAAATAAACTCCTGCCGGTTTTATTTTGCAACCATTCTTAAGAGCAGTTTTAACGTTTTCATAAATTCACTGTTGCAAAATGAGGATAATCGTTGTATAATTTACTAAAGCGATTTAGTAAAAAATTATGTGAAGGATCTTGAATATGATTAACCTGAAAGAGACAATTGTGCGTTATGAGCAGGAACTGCTGGAATCGGTGGCGCCGTTCTGGGAAAAGAATTGTGTTGACCGGGAATTCGGCGGTTATTTTACCTCGCTCGACCGGGACGGGTCGGTTTATGATACGGAAAAGTACATGTGGATGCAATGGCGGATCGTCTACATGTTCGCCACGCTGTATATGACTGAATACCGGAAAGAGAACTGGCTGGACATTGCCCGGCAGGGATATGATTTTCTGACGAAGCACGGCAAATCGGAGGACGGCAGTTATTATTTTGCGCTGAACCGCCGCGGCGAACCGTCGATGGCGCCGTACAGCATTTTTTCCGACTGTTTTGCCGCGATGGGCGCGGCAGCGATGTACAAGGCCACCGGCGAGGAAAAATACCGCCGGGAGGCGGATGCGGCGATGCATACCTATATTTCCAGGCTGTCCAGCCCGAAAGGGCGCTGGGAAAAGGGCCTGCCCGGCAAGCCGAAGCGGCTGGCGCTGGCCAGCTACATGATACTGGCGAACCTCGGCTGCGTGATGAAGGAATATCTGGGGACCGGCGCTTATGACAGCGACACTCAACTGGCAGTCGATACCGTGCTGGAAAAATTCTGGAACGAACAATACCAGGTCATCTTTGAAAACGTCAATCCCGACGGCACTTTCGACCTGAGTTCATGCGACGGCAGAATGATCAATCCGGGGCACGGGCTGGAATCAATGTGGTTCGTGCTGCAATACGCCGAAAGCCGGAAGGATGCGGCAATGATTGAAAAAGCCTGCAAAGCAATTTCAGGTTTATACAAATTCGGACTTGACCCGGTCAACGGGGGGATATATTATTTCATGGATGTTCTGGGCAAACCGCACGTCGAGCTGCAATGGGATATGAAACTGTGGTGGCCGCACAATGAAGCGGCAATCGCGGCGCTTTTTGCATACCGGCTCAGCGGCCGGGCGGAATATATGACGATGTTCGAAGAAATTGACCAGTGGTCCTGGAGTCATTTCCGGGATACGCAGCATGGCGAATGGTATGCCTATCTGAACCGGCGCGGCGAACCGACGCATCTGCTGAAGGGCGGAAAGTGGAAAACGTTCTTCCATGTGCCCAGATCGCTGCTGATGTGCATCAGGCAAATGAAAAAAATACAGGAATGTGATGGAAAATAAAAAAAGACTGACGCTCAAGGACATTGCGGCAAAAGCCGGAGTGTCACTGACCGCCGCCTCCATGTTTTTAAACGGCAAGGCCAAAAAATATAATCTGGCGGACGCAACCTGCGAACGGATCGAGCAGACAATGCGGGACAATAATTTTGTTCCTAATTTTCATGCCCGCGCAATCGCGTCCAAGCAGACGATGCTGATCGGAGTGTTGATTTACGGCGGGATCGAGACGTCATTCTGGCTGAATATTCTCGCCGGCATTGAGGAACAGCTTGCGGCAAAGAACTATCACATGCTTTTTTCCGTTTCCCATTCCTCGCCGGAACGCGAACTGGAATCAATCCGGTTCATGTGCACCAAAGGAGTTGACGGGCTGATTATCGCGCCGGTGAGCGGGAGCGTGAATAATTTCGATTATCTGCGCGAACTGGACAAAACAATGCCGGTGGTGACGATGAACACCCGCATTGAAGGCCTTTCCGCCGCATATAATGATAATTATGCCGGCGGCCGGACGGCTTCTGAATTTCTGATCCGCCGCGGACACCGTAAAATTGCGTTTCTGGGCGGACTCGGTTTCAACCGGACCCGTGCTTTTTTTGACGTGATGCTGGAAAATCAGATCGAACCGGAGGTCTTTCTCAATGTTGCCGGTTTCCTGCCGCACAGCGGCCGGTTTACCGCGGTGTTCTGCTTCAGCGACTATCAGGTGCTGGAGCTGTATAATGAAGCCGCGTCCGGCGGCGTGAAGATTCCGGAGAATCTTTCTGTAATCGGCTATGACAACATGAATTTCACCAGCCTGCTTTCGCCGCGTCCGGCGACCGTCGAGCAGTATAAAAAGGAACTGGGCGTTGCCGCCGCGGAGATCATCCTGGAACGCATTAACGGCGGCATCCGGCCTGCGGACCGGAAATTCACCCCGGCGCTGCATGAAGGCGCGAGCGTTAAGAAGATTGGTTTTTCAGGCTGATGAATTTACATGTTGAAATATTCTTTGTATCTGTCATGCAGTCCTTTGGCTTGCAGGTATGCCGAATTAGGGCTCATAAAGTGCGAAAATTCAAAAGTTATTGCTTTCTCGATGCCCGCCTGCTCGGCAGCTTTTAACTTCAACAACAACTTTTCCCATTTTATCGGCAGAAACTTTATCGGCATATCACGGTCAAACGTCTCACTGTTGGTCCAACTGGACATTCCGTGTTTTTGAGCCATAGTTTTGTTAATTTTAAGGAAATCTATCAGTTCGTCAAATTCAACATGACCGTCCTGGAACGCGACAATATCGACCGCCCCCTGGATTCCGTCCATAATTTCGTTCCATTCCTTTTCATGCTCCGCAATGCTGATGCCCGTCGTCGCTTTATTTTCTGAAGAAAATGCGGAAACATCCTTAACTCCTGCGATATATGGTGAAATAATTACCGGCAGATTGCCGGAAATCGCTTTGCAATGCCGTCCCATTTTCGCGTATGTCGTAATGATGCCGCCGATTTTACGGCTGACCTCCTGCGATAAATACCAGCCTTTGAAAGCCGGGCTTTTGCCGTATCGAACCCATGCCTCATCAAAAACCGCCAGATTTATATCCACTTCCTGATCGAATTGTCCGTTAGCCCAATATTTACCTGAATCGTAGCCGCCGAAATAGAATCCAAGACCATATTTTTCGCCAAGACGCAGAAACATATCCACCAGATCCACCGGCGGCAGATATCCGCCTTCCTGCTGCTGTAGAATCTGTGACGGATAGGTCATCCAGCGTTTATGCCCGCAGCGTATCAAGATTACGGTATCAATGCCGATGGCTTTCATTGCCGCGAAATCCTTATCCCATTCTTTTTCACCCCAATTATGATGCGGGATGTCATGGCTGATCTCATCTAAAAATGTTCCGGTAATTTTCATTTCTTTTCCTCAGTTAAAGGCCTGATTGTATAATCAAATTCCGCTGACAAATTCAGCCCCGTTAAAGACAGAGGCGCGGCAGAATTCGATTGCATGCATAACCTCCAGCGTATCCGAGACCGGCACAAATGGCGCGATTCCTACAGCAAAGTGTTTATAGCAATAGTCATAAAACAAATTATCCTGCGCCGCGCATAAAGGATATATTTTTTCATCCCATGGCAGATTGCTTTCCGCCGGATATTTACGCCCTTCTGCCGATAGTCCAGTCTGCATTCGCAATTCCGGCAGAAGATTTACCGCAATAAAACGCGTGCGCCATAATCTGTTTTTACTGTCATATATGGCGGAACCTGAATTTCCGCTTACTATCCATTCGTTGGCCGGCCAGGCGGAGGCCATGTTGATCTCCATGTCGAAAATTATATTCCGCTTGTTTGTTAAAAAGGCCTTAACAACATCGTCGGCGTCGCCGGCGGTTACCTCATTGCGCAAGTCGCCGCGCACGGAAACGAATTTGCCGCCGAAAACATATAGAAACTGGTCTATAAAATGCGCACCGTAATTATTCAGCATACCGCCGCCGAATTTCAGCAAGGCCTGCCAGTCGTTGCGCCGCCTGAAGTCGGCGCAGACGCGCCTGACCATAAAAACTTGACCGAGAATTCCGTCATGGAGGATTTTTTGCAAAGTCACAGTTTCCGGAGCCAGCCGGTGCGGCTGATAAACCATTATTCTGCGCCCTGTTCTTTGTGCTTCCTGCACGATGCATTGTGCTTCACGGTATGTTCCGGCCAGAGGCTTCTCACAAAATACATCCGCGCCGTGTTTAAACGCGGCAAACACCTGTTCCGCATGAAAACATGTGGGCGAGGCGATCACAGCCAAATCCGGCTTTTCTTCTTCCAGCATTTTTTCGAAAGATGCGTAACCCGCCGCAATTCCAAAATGCTCCTTAGTCTCTTCGACGCGTTCCGGCATCACATCCGCGACAGCAGTCAGTTCAAATCTGCTGTCACTTTTTATGGCAGGCAGATGATAATCCCATGCAATGCGTCCCAAACCACTCAATACCGTCCGTAATGTTCCTTTTTCACTCATTATCCGTTTTTCCTTAATACGTTTTCTCTCACAAACGGTCGCGGACCGCACGTTCCGAAAATATCATCTGTGAGTCCTTTTGGGAAAGGCCTGACGGATTTTAAATCAAACGCAAGTCCGCCGCCTTTTTCTCCGCAAACCAGCGATGTATAATACGTCTTGATTTTGGCAGGCGTTTCGAAGATTCCGGACACCCTGGCGTTATTCAGCATAAATTGCGGCTTGCTCTCTTTGCCTGCGCAGAAAAGAGTGGCAAAGGTAAATTCATCTCCGTCATTAAGGCTTTCAATTGTCCGGGACAATTTTTTGACTGGCGCTTCAGCGTAATTATAATTCTTATTGAAAGTCTCTTCCCAGCCGATGGTCATATATGAGCCTCTGGAAACAGTTCCAGGGCCGCTGAATTGCGTCCAAAGTTTTGCGCCGCGCTGGTCAAGTATCCACAGCCCGTCTGAAAGATTGTCTTCGCCCAATGCATTAAACTGCAACTCAATTTTTGATAATCCGGCAGCATCAGCAACCGATACCCGGTCAATAACCAGCATAAATTTATTCAGGCAGATAATGATTGAACGCAGCCACGCGGCACCGTTGATATTTCCCAGCATACTTTCCATCAAAAAAATATTACCTTCACGCTCAAGAGAAGTCACCGCGCAAAACGGCGGCGGAATTATTATTTTCTCCGCGTTATCGTAAAAGATAAGCGTATTGTGATCGCGCGGCCCGACTTCCCGCAAGTTATAAGCCTTCTCCAGATTCTTCTCTCCGCACGGCTTCCCGTAGCCGTTGTCAACCAGCCACATTCTGCCGCAGTGATTATAGGAGATTATTGAGTTCATGTCATAATGAC
>CAIJKT010000268.1 GCA_903821255.1 uncultured Lentisphaeria bacterium
CTCCGCATTGATGCCGATGCTCAACTTGCGTCACCGGTTATATGGGTAGTTCCGGCTCGCGCATACGGGAAGTGTTAACGGTTACTTGCGTAAACCGCTGAATGCTCCTGATGCTTTGCCCAGTTATCGGCATACTTTCGGGCAAGCTTAGGACAGTGGATGACCAGCCTTGTTTCAAATTCATATGAATGGGTAGTAATAATTTGGCTTGATTTTATCCGAGATATTCTGTTTTCGATTCAACTGAGTGATATATAGAAACGTTAGAATAACTTGGTAGCAACTTGTTATCTGATTAATTTCAGAAACTCATTACGGGTGGCTGATTCGCTACGAAAACTTCCTAACATCGCAGAAGTAGTCATCACCGAATTCTGTTTTTCGGTGCCGCGCATAGTCATGCATAAGTGCCTGGCTTCCATAACGACTCCTATGCCCTCCGTGTGGGCTGTGTCATTGATGGCTTGCGCAATTTGCCGGGTAAGTCGTTCCTGAAGCTGGAGACGCCGCGAGAACATGTCCACAATCCGAGCCAGCTTGCTTACTCCGAATACTTTGCCGTTAGGAATATAACCAATGTGGCATTTGCCGAAAAACGGCAGCAAATTATGTTCGCAAAGACTGAAAAACTCAATATCGCGGACAACTACCATATCATCGGATTCAACATCAAAAAAAGCGTTGTTTATTACTTCATTCAGATTCTGGCGATAACCTTTCGTCAAAAATAGCAAACACTCCGATGTCCGTTCCGGCGTATCCTTCAAGCCTTCGCGGTTCGGGTCTTCTCCCATCTGAATCAATATATTTCTTATAGAATCTTTCATTGAACAGCTTTCCCGTTAGTTATCTTAAACCATCTTAAAAAGATATCAAAAGTATTACATCATTCAACAAATCATTACCAAATTCAGAATGAATAATGAAATGTTAAGTAATAGGGCCGGCGCGTTGTCAAAATCCACATCCCGCAACTTGATTTTAGTGAACGGCCTGTTATATTCGCATAAAGTTGTAATACCTTAGCCTGAATGATTTTTCCGAATCGCTGAAGCCATGACTTTGGGAAAATGATTAATAATGTAAAAGACCTGATTCAATGACAAAAAAGAAAAAACTTTTGAGTACAACGCCGACGGATGCTATTCTGGAAAGTATTTCCGATGGTGTTTTTACGGTGGATCACGACTGGATTATTACATCGTTTAACCGCGCAGCTGAACAGATTACCGGCATTAAGCGAAGCGAGGCTGTAGGGCATTTATGTTCGGAAGTCTTTCGTTCCAGTTTGTGTGAAGGCGCTTGCGCCCTCAGGATGACTACAGAAAGCGGCAAGCCATTGATAAATCGTCCGTGTTTTATTATTAACGCGGCAGGTCATCGTGTTCCAATCAGCATTTCCACTGCAGTATTGCGTGATGAAGACGGCAATACCATCGGGGGAGCTGAAACATTCCGTGACCTCAGCGAGGTTGAATTGTTGCGTCAGGAACTCTCAGAGCGCAGCCGTGTCGGGGAACTTGTCAGCCGCAGTTCATCAATGCGAAAAATCTTCGAGTTGCTGCCAACCATTGCCCAGAGTGATTCGACGGTACTGATTAACGGAGAAACCGGTACCGGCAAGGAATTACTGGCCAAAGCCATTCACAAAATGAGTAAGCGATCCGGTAAACCGTTTGTCGCCATAAACTGTGGAGCTCTACCGGATACTTTGCTGGAATCGGAATTGTTCGGTTATAAAAAAGGAGCTTTTACCGGGGCCGCCCATGACAAGCAGGGGCGGTTTGCGCTTGCTAACGGGGGAACGTTGTTTCTCGACGAAATCGGCGATATTTCCCCGGCATTGCAGGTGCGGTTGCTGCGGGTAATCCAGGAGCGAATCTATGAGCCGCTGGGCTCAACCAGTTCTGAATCGGCTGATGTCAGAATTATTGCCGCGACGAACCGCAATCTTGTGAAAATGGTAAAGAATGGTGATTTTCGCGAGGATCTTTTTTATCGGATTAATGTGATTCGGCTTGAACTCCCGCCGCTGCGAAAGCGCAAAGATGACGTGCCGTTACTGGTTGAACACTTCATTGATCGTTTCAACAGGATACAGCATAAAAATGTGCCAGGAATAGCTTCGACAGCGCTGGAATTGCTGATGGTACATGACTGGCCTGGAAATATCCGTGAACTTGAAAACATAATTGAGCGGGCATTTGTAATTTGCGGCAACGGGCGGCTGACGGTATCCCATCTGCCGGATGAGTTAACCGGAAGGATAACATTATCTCAACCGTCCGGAACCATCGTTTCGGCAGTGAAACTTACTGAAACCCAATCCATTTTAAATGCGTTGCAAAAATACGGCAATAATCGTATGGCTGCCGCTGCCTCGCTTGGCATTCACCGGAGTACTTTTTACCGGAAAGTCAAAACTCTTGGAGTTGCTCTGCTCAAAGATCACGGATCGCACTCCTGATCCAGTGTCGCAATAATGCGACATTATCAAATAAGCATACATATACTCTCTCCGGCTTTAATGCTTGTCAATGCTCAATATCTTATCTCCGTCGCCATTGGTTATATAAGATTTGCCCTCTGCATAAACTCGCTTCCAGAATTTAATCTTGTCGCATAATTGCGACTATGGAAGATACTGCTTCTACCGGTGTCGCAATATAGCGACATCTTCAAAAAAGATAATATTCATGTAAATATCTGTATATAAACAGAATAAGCACATAATGAAAACATTGGCACATCTTATGCTGTTAAAAATATGGACTAAAACAGGAAATGGATTATGAAAATAGCGATGACAGTCTGGAATGGAAGAGTTGCTCCGGTTTTTGATGTATCCGGTCAGTTATTGATATTGGAAACAGCAAACGGACAGATAATCAATGAAACTGTCGTAGATTTCCCGCAAGAATCATTGCCGGAAAAAGTGTCATCCTTGCAAGCGCTGGGTGTTTGTAAATTGATTTGCGGCGCGATTTCGTGCCATGCTCAGGTTTTAGCTGAAAACAGTGGGATCAAAGTCTATACATTTATCGCCGGGGATTGCCGGGAAGTCATCAACGCATGGCTGGAAAAACGGCTTGAACAGGGCGACTTTGCCATGCCTGGATGCGGCAGACGACAAAAATGTTGTCGCCGTAAAATAATTCTATATTAACTCACTAGCAAATGATATAAAACAATAAAAATAGGGAGAAGATTACGACAGTAATTAACGGAAACTGTCCGATGGAAATGTGGCCGATGACAGGACGTGGAACATGGTTCAAGAAGTCAGTTATTATAATTCTGTGTCAGTAAAATAATTAACGAATATAATCACGCGACGGCATGCAATGGATGTCGCCGTATGGAGAAAAATCATGAAAATAGCAGTGACTACAGATGGAGATTCGCTGGATGCGGCTTTGGATACCCGCTTCGGGCGCGCTTCCCGTTTTTTGATTGTAGATACCGAGAAAAAAAGTTTCAGTGTTGTTGATAACATTCAAAACCTGAATGCTGCGCAAGGCGCTGGAATTCAGTCTGCGCTGATGGTTCTGAGTACCGGGGCGACGGCGGTTATTACCGGACACTGTGGTCCCAAGGCCTTTCGGGTATTGCATCAAGCAGGAATTAATATTTACAACTCTAAAGCTAAAACCGTAAAAGAAGCACTGGCGCTCTTTATGGACGGGAAGTTGATTGTGGCGGCAGAGGCCGATGTGGAAGAACACTGGGCATGATTATCGCTGTAGCATCAGGAAAAGGCGGAACCGGGAAGACCTCGGTGGCTCTGGCTTTAGCCGCCGCAATCAACCAGCCGGTAAAGCTGCTTGACTGCGATGTGGAGGAACCAAACTGTCATCTGTTTATCCGGTCGAAAGTTGAACGCCGCGAACCGGTTACAATCCCCGTGCCGACCGTGAGCAATATACATTGTACCGGTTGCGGGAAATGTGCTAAAATCTGCCGTTATAATGCGATTGCGCTTGTAGGCAAAAGGATTTTGATTTTCCCTGAGTTATGCCACTGTTGCGGCGGTTGTGTTCTGGTTTGTGCGTCCGGAGCTTTAACAGAAATACATCAGGAGATCGGCATCATGGAATTCCGCTGTAGCGGTTCTGTGGAGCTGATTTCCGGACAGATATCTGTTGGTCAGGCGATGTCGCCGCCGCTGATCCGCGCCGTCAAAAAGCATATTGCCATTACCGGCGATACGATTATCGATTGTCCTCCAGGCACTTCGTGTCCGGTGGTAACGGCGGTCCGCGGAGCAGATTTCGTTCTGCTGGTCACGGAGCCGACTCCGTTCGGACTTCACGATCTGACGCTGGCAGTTGCGGTGATGCGGACGCTGGGAATGAAATTCGGGGTTGTTCTTAACCGGGCCGATACTGGAGACTGTGGCGTACAGTGTTACTGCAAGAAAGAAAATATCCCGCTGTTGCTGGAGATCCCCGACCGGCGCGAAATAGCCGAAGCGTATTCCAGGGGCAGTCCCCTGCTGGAAGCGATGCCGGAATTAGGTAAACAATTCCGGCAACTGTTTAAAGACCTAAGAAATCGGCAGGAGACAAGAAAATGAGAGAACTGGTAATCATCAGCGGCAAGGGTGGCACCGGCAAAACCAGCATTACCGCATCATTTGCCGCTCTGGCAGGCAATGTGGTTCTGGCCGATTGCGATGTTGATGCCGCCGATTTGCATCTTCTGCTGAAACCGGAAATCAAGTCACGGCATGATTTCAAATGCGGACACAAGGCGGTTATTCGTACTGATTACTGTAAGCCTTGCTGTGTATGCAGTGAAATCTGCCGATTTGGAGCCGTAAAAACCATTGACGGCACGGTCTCTATTGATCCGTTCGCCTGTGAAGGTTGCGGGGTATGCGTATGGTTCTGTCCGGAACAGATAATCGATTTCCCTGAAAGTCTTTGCGGGGAATGGTACGAGTCGGAAACTCGTTGCGGTCCGATGATTCATGCCAGGCTGGCTCCGGCAGCGGAAAATTCCGGTAAACTGGTAACTCAGGTGCGCATGGCCGCACGGAAAACAGCAGAAACACAGGGGAAAGAACTGTTGCTGGTCGATGGACCGCCAGGCATCGGTTGTCCGGTGATTGCTTCGGTTACTGGCGCAACGGCAGTATTGATTGTGACTGAACCGACAGTCTCCGGCGAACATGACTTGGAACGCGTCTTGAAATTAACCCGGCATTTCAAAATTCCAGCGCTGATTTGCGTTAATAAATGGGATTTAAACCCGGACGTAACTAAAAGGATTGAAGTCCGGGCAATCGCCGATGGCGCTAAAGTAACGGGACGAATACCCTATGACAAAATTTTCACCGATGCTATGATCAACGGACGGCTGGTAGTCGATTATCCGGAGACCATGGCGGCAAAAAGTATTATTAAAATCTGGGAGCATATATGTCAGGAAATGTAAAAGAATGTGCAAACAACTCCGGTTGCGGATCTGGTTGCGGCAAGAATGATCAAAGTGCGTTGCAGCAATGCATGGCACGCATCAAACACAAAATTATTGTAATGTCAGGCAAAGGCGGGGTAGGCAAAAGCACGGTGGCGGTAAATTTGGCAGTGGCTTTATCGATGGCCGGAAAGCGGGTGGGGCTGCTGGATGTGGACATCCACGGTCCCAGTATTCCGACCATGCTGCATTTGACCCATGAAAAAATTGGTAGCGTCTCAACTTGGAGACCTGAACACTTGAGTTCATTTTAACTGGCATCGTGCCGTCATTCCAG
>CAIJKT010000269.1 GCA_903821255.1 uncultured Lentisphaeria bacterium
CTGTTCTTTCCACATTTCCTTTTCTTCCCTGGATATAACGCCGTCACTGTAAATCTGATCTATGGTCTGCTTGTTCTCCTGCACCTGTTTTTCCATTTGAGCGTCTACTTTGGCCCATCTTTCCTGCAATTTAGCCGTCATTGCACTCTTTCTGTTATCCGGAATGCTGCTGCTCTGAATCTTGCCGAGTAAATCACTGCGCTGCTGAGCAACAAATGCTTTGATCTCGCTTATCTGCTGAGTGCGGAATTGATCAATCAGCGGCTTCTGGTCGGCAGGAGTTTTGCCTTTCAGCGATTCTTTGAACGTATGGTGTTCTTTTCTTTTCTGCTCCAAGTAAGATTTCACCTGGGAATGATACGCTTCGATGAGGGCTTTAAGCGGGTGCTGGCCTGTTCCTTTGGCTGCGGCAGTTGTGGTGCCGGCAGTAGAACTGGTGGTGGTGCCGGCAGTTGTTGACTGTTGTGCGAGAGCGCCGCTGAACGCGATTGACGCAATACATATAACTGCGGCTCCGATAATTGTTCTTCTGCTTTTTGTATTCATTTTCCGTCTCCTTTATTTATTTGTCTGTGTCTGTGCGACATCTTGCAAGCTTTGACCATTTAAACGAAAGAAAAGCGGATTTATTGTGTGGATACAAGAAAAAAGGCAGGCGTTTAAGCGCCTGCCTTGCAGAAACTAATACAAATAACTGAAATTAACCTACGATCAGCAGTCCGGCAACCATTGCAAAGATAGCAACGGTTTCGATGATACCAATAATCATCAGATAGTTGGCAAAGCCTTTGCCGGTTTCGCCGTAAGCATCGCAAGCGGAAGCTCCGCATTTGCCCTGATACAGCGCGGAAAATCCGATGACCATGCCGGAGAAAATCCCGGTGAACAGGAAAAGCGCCCACATTTCAGGGTGAACATCCACTTTACCTTTCATTACGATCATCAAAATCAGACCGTAAATCGTCTGCGCCAGCGGTGCACCCGCAAACGTCAGCATCAGGAACTGTGCCGGTTTGTTCTGAAGATAACATTTTTTCCAGGCTCCGATTGCGGCACTGCCGGCAATACAAGACCCCAGGACGGACCCGACCGCGGAAAAACCGATTGCGGCATAACATCCGACGGTCGCCAAATCTTTCGTGAATTGCGCATCCATGATTATTCTCCTTTCAAGATGTAATCATTGTTCTAGTTTTTTAAAAGGCTTAAATGCAAATCCAGCCCATTTCAGGCCGGCATGATTCGAAAATTCCAGAGTATTCAACCGGACGCCATGCACCAGCACAGCCAGCAGCGAAAGCGTTATGTTCATAACGTGTCCGAACAATACGGTTAAAACCGCCATCGGGATATAGAGCCATCCCGGCGATGCATGCAACAGCGATTCGCCCATGCCGTTGAAGCTTTCAGCGATGTAAAACGCGGCGACGCTGACGGCGAAAAGACGGATGTATGACAGCGTGTCTACAAACGAGCCGAGAGACTCAAGCGGGAAACTGAATACTTCGGCGGAATCGCCCCAGTGAATAAAACAGGTC
>CAIJKT010000270.1 GCA_903821255.1 uncultured Lentisphaeria bacterium
CTCCATGCTGAACAGCTATTCCGGCTGGGCGGCTGCGGCCACCGGTTTCATGCTGAGCAACGACCTGCTGATTGTCACCGGCGCGCTGGTCGGCAGCAGCGGGGCCATTCTTAGCTATATCATGTGCCGGGCGATGAACCGGAATTTCATCAGCGTCATTGCCGGAGGATTCGGCGGCGGCGCTCCCGCGGGCGGCACCGCGGCGGTGATTGAAGGCGACGTCACTCCTGTCAGCGCCGCCGAAACCGCGAAGCTGCTGCTGGAAGCTAAAAATATCGTGATTGTTCCGGGCTACGGCATGGCGGTCGCGCAGGCGCAGCACGCGGTAAATGAAATCACCAAACTGCTGCGCGGCAAGGGCAAAACTGTCCGCTTCGGCATCCATCCGGTCGCCGGACGCATGCCGGGACACATGAATGTGCTGCTGGCGGAAGCGAAAGTCCCTTACGACATCGTGTTTGAAATGGACGAAATCAACGAGGATTTCCCCAAAGTTGACGTTTCCATTGTGATCGGCGCGAATGACATTGTCAATCCCTCCGCCATGAATGACCCCACCAGCCCGATTGCCGGAATGCCGGTGCTTGAGGTCTGGAAAAGCCGGACCACGATTGCCATGAAACGCAGCATGGCCTCCGGTTATGCCGGCGTCGGCAATCCGCTTTTCGTCATGGAAAACACCCGCATGTTGTTCGGCGACGCCAAGGAAACCCTGCAGGCGGTCTTGAAGGAACTGAGAGCGGAATAATATCAAAGGATAATGGAAAAGCACTACGACTATTTGAATAAAATAGACAAGGACGCCTGCAATCTGATCCAGGGCTTGCAGGCCGTCCAGGCTCACGAGGGTTTTGTCTCAAAACAGAGCATTGCCGCCGTGGCCAAATATTTTTCCATGCCCGAAGCCGACGTTGCAGACGTGCTGTCTTTTTACGCGCAGTTCCGCCGGAGCAGACCGGCCAGATTCCGCATTGCCGTCTGCGACGGCACCGCCTGTCATGTCAAAGGCGCTCCGCAGCTTCTCGACTGGATTGCCGCCGAACTGGGCATCAAAAGCGGCGAAACCGACGAAAATGGCTTATTCTCCCTGGAAACCACCGGCTGTCTCGGCTGCTGCCCTCTGGCCCCGGCCATGAGCATCAACGGCAAAATCTTCGGCAAGCTCGACCGTCCCGCCGCGATTAAGATTATAAAAGATCACCGCAGACAATAGGAAGATAGAAGTCAGAAGTCAGGAGTCAGGAGTCAGAATAAATCCTGAAAGCAGAGAATAATACAGGAAGTTAGGGAATTCAGAAGAAAGCGCCAGCGGCGCGACATATTCCCGGGAGCGCCGGTCGTCTGACCGGCTTTAGGTTTTTTCCACAAAAAATGTTTTTTGGATTTGCCCTTACGGCAAAACCGGCGGTTTTCTGTGTCTCTGTGTCTCTGTGTCTCTGTGGTTAAGCCCCCTTGAAAACTCTGCAAATTTCGCCGCCGCGGATTGTATCGGAAGAAATCAATGATAATATTTTCCATCGCATGTCTTTTTCGTGATCTTGTTGCATGCAGGGAGCATAAATGAAAAAAATGTTGTTAAAACTGTTCGTGCTGATGTTGATATCGGTGTCGGGCTTGACGCTGTTGGCGGCGGAGAAGGAACTGCCGGTTGCGGGCGCCGACTGGAAGGTCCCGGCTGTCGGCATGGAATTCGTCTGGATCAAGGCGCTGGAGAGCTGGGTGGGAAAGTATGAAGTGACGAACGGGGAATACCGGAAATTCAAGCCGGATCACAACAGCCAAAGCTATCTGAATCATTCACTGAACGGCGACCGCCAGCCGGTGGTATTTATTTCCTTTGACAATGCCGTCGAATACGCCAAATGGCTGACCGCGCTGGAACAGAAGGCCGGCCGGTTGCCGGACGGCTGCCGCTACCGTCTGCCAACCCGGGATGAATGGATGACATTCTGCCAGTGCGGCGACGGCCGTTTATATCCGTGGGGGGATGAGGTGCCTCCGGCGTATGGCAATTATGCCGGACGCGAAGCGGGCGGAGAATGGGCCAGAATCGCCGGTTACAATGATGGTTTCCCGGTATCCTGTCCGGTGGAGCAGAGCGGCAGAAATGACTGGGGTTTGTACGGCGTCGGCGGCAATGCCTGGGAATGCACCGTGAAAACGACATCGGATTTATCGTATGACTCGTGGCGCGGCGCATCCTGGGGCAATAACTTGCCCGTCAGTCTGCAATCGCGAATCCGCTTCATCAGTTTCGATCCGTCCCGTTACTGCGGTTTCCGCCTAGTTCTCACCCGGTTCTGAAACTGCATCACGATTTAGCAGGGCTTGTCCGCCGCAGGCGTGGATACACACTGAAGTATACGCAGGGCTTGTATCTTTGTTGTTATTCAACCTTTACCCGTCCGCTGCCTCCACAACGAGAGCATCGATTTATACCGTCACGGCCATTACCGCCGCACCACGGACACTTATTCCAGCCGGGTTGAAGTGTCTGCGTCCCACTAGATTTAGCGCTGATGGAAGTGTTTGACATTACTTCAGCTTTGAGGGTTAGTGGTTTGAGGACTTCACCATTGAATCCATATCCTAACGCGGGCATATTACGGACAATGGCTTCATCAGGAGTATCTTTGCCTATTTGATTACGGATAAGCATTGTATTGTTAACCCAAAGTTCCACGACCGTGACGGGTGATTTAAATCCAGACCCCTTCTCTGATATTTTCCACTTCCACATGCCCGCATTTGGAACTTCAACTATGCCCTCGGTGGACCTTCGCAAAGTGTAGACGTGTTTGTCTTCCTTATATCCTGCAAGTTGAACAATACGACAACGAAACGAGCCGCTAAAACCTAACTTCCACGTTGTATTGTAATTGACATAATAATCGCCCCCCACGAAGAGCGTTGAACTAATGCGGCTACCCTTCGGATGTTGAATAGACGTGCTTCCGCCGGTATTGTTCTGTGTAAAATCGACGAGTTCGATCTGGCGCCGCAGTTCGGCATTACGCTCCTTCTGCTCTGCCAATATCTTTTGCGCCGCTGCTTGTTTCTGCTCGGGAGTCGCCCTGACTACGTCCTTAATATCAGGCTTGGAAACGACTCGAGTTGAAAAAATTGTTCGCGCAGGATTTTCGGGGACTCTAATACTGAAACTCTTATCAGTTTCCGCAATGATATCTCCTTCGAGTATTTCACCGTTAATCAATACCAGTTTGTCACAGACGATTGTTGTTTTGGCAGATGATTTCTTTGCATTCTCAACAGGGAGCTTTGTTTCCTCCATTTTATTGGAACGATTCTCCAGTTTTTGTCCCGCATTGTCCGCCACGGGAGGTTGTTGTTGAGCCGGTAATACTGCTGTGCTGGAAGTTTCAGCCTGCTGTCTGGCGGCTTGATCAATTACCTGCCCGCGAAAAACCGGATCGAACCGGCACCGTGAAGCTGCGTCCATGTCTGCAAATGGAATCTCTTCCCGGGTATCCTGCTCGGAAAGTACCACATTAGACGCCGTTATCGCTTCGACTGTGCCGGTAATCCCTACACCGCGCCGGTAGAGTTTAACGGTTGCACCTACTGTCCACACTGGTAGTTTCCGGTCATACTCGGTTACCAGTGCGGAGCGGATTTTTTGTAAGTCCGGGAGCGTGGCTTCGGTTTTGGGTTGTTCAATTTTCTTGACACTTTCCAGATTTTTCGTAGCATGTACAGGGGTCTCGGCAACTGATGCCTTCGCTAACTGAAGCGGCGGTAAACCGGCAAAATCTTCTGCAGGTCCTTGATATGACCAGTAGCTTGATTTGCTGCCCGTAAACAAAATAGTAATGGTCCGTCCATTGTTCCCCTTCCATGTTTCAAAAAAACCAACAAGTGCGGGATTGAATGCTACTATTCCGTTTCTGAGCAACTTGCAAGGATTATTGGCGACCGTGATATCAGATGAATATTCATGAAATTCATATTCTACATCAAAATTGATACTGTAGCTGCCTCCACTCTTTCGTGTAATGTAAATATTCTGTCGTAACTTCCTGGCCGGGATAAATGTATTGCTGGAGTCGAGCATTCCTTCCTTGGAGACATCGTTTCCCCTGATAGTGCTTATTTTAACTCCTTTTGCTATAGCATCCCTTGCATCCTTGTTAATTTGATTTGAGACTGTTTCAAATTCATCCAGTATTTCTCCGCCTTTTGTCTGTTTATTCGATTCAAGCGCATCGCCTACGCTTCTGAAACCGATACGTAACAGGCCGGTACCCAGCATTGAGTCTACTTCTGCAACACTCATTCCCTGCCGAATCTGTTTATAGGTAAAAATCGTAACTTTAGGCGGAGAAAGCAAAAGCGTATAGGCATAGTATGCAACCGCAATGAAAACGATGATCCATGCAGTTTTTTTAATTCCAGCCTTGGTCGGAGGGAAAAGTACAAGCTCGCCAAGATTAATTTTCATCTGTTTTCGCCCTCCTCATATAATTATGTGATTATTGCAAATATCTAAACGCTGTAACAATATAGGTTAACTAACTAAATAATCAATAAAAAGCGTTTATTTTACTGTCCGGCAACCGTGCAAGGTACTGCCGTGTAGTAAATTAAGCAGGGTAAATTCATCCGTGTCGGACCATATAATCCAATCTTGTTATGTATGATTTAAGGATAATAGGTTAAAAACTATGTTCAAAGCTATTTTAAAGACGACTTCTTTGATTTAAGCTTTTCATCTTAAGTCGCTTCATGGTGAAAAGAAAAGAATCTCTGTGCAGGGGAATTGATATTCAGGACCGGATGAACTATTATTATGAAATACCTGATAAATGTCGGGCTGGATGTTAATTGCGCAAAAGGACAGGAATATGTTTTTCAAACTGCTATTGGCGTTTTCTCCGTGGCTGGCGTTTCTGTTCATTGCCGGCGGCGGCGGACTGTTCCGCCTGAAACTCGGGCTGGCGGCGGGGCTGGTTTTATGTGTGGTTATGGGCATTACCCGGCTGCACCGGGGGATCATCCTGTGGGTGGGGTTAGTCTTCTTCAGTTGCGCGATGCTGGCGGTGGGGGGATTCAACAGCATGTGGACCGCGAAACACATGGGCATAATGGCCAACGGGGCAATGGCTGCCGCCACCTGGCTGTCCATTATTCTCAGGAAAACATTCACCATGGACTATGCCCGGTCGCATACCGACCCGTCGCTCTGGGACAGTCCGCTGTTTATCCGGACGAACACGGTCATAACCGCTGTCTGGGGGCTGGCCTTCACGTTCAACACCATTCTGGCCTGGGGGAAGATGGAGCATTTCATATTGTCCGCCCCGGCATACGAGGTAATTACCTATGCCGTGCTCCTCGGGACGGTATGCTTTACAAGCTGGTATCCGGCGCATATTCGCCGCGTAAAAAATCCGTGAAGCCTGCATTATACTCTGCACGGCTGAAATTTTAAAAATAGACGAGCAGGATTGTGGATTGGATTTTTTCGATCCGACTGATTGGCGATATGAATATCGCCTGAAG
>CAIJKT010000271.1 GCA_903821255.1 uncultured Lentisphaeria bacterium
CTAGCCCTGGGCGCGATTGTCTGGGCGTTACCCTTATATGACCTACTCCCGGCGCCGCTGATGCTTTCGGATCCAATCGCCTGCGGCTGATTGATCTTGTCAAAGTTCCCAGCCAGGTAAACCGCCTGTTCATGAACGGCGTTAAGCTGGTTTGTGCTTGTTTCGTCAATGGTGGTAATGCCGAGTTGACAGCAGATGTCATTGACCGCCATTTCCAGCGCGGCGGTCTTTTGGTCGGATGAAAGTGCGGTCCAGACGGCGGTCTTCAAATGTTTTGCCAGATAAGTTCCGGCGCTGGTGGTAGATATACTCATTTCTTTTTGTCCTTTCCGGGTTTCTTTGCCTTGGATGTATCATCAAATACCTTGCCGCTGTCAATTTGCGACTTTATTTCTTCATCTGTGGCATTCACTGCAAAACGTCTGGTCTGAGCTTTTCCATCTTTGTCAATGAATGCCGCAATACGTCCGGATGCCCCGCTGTTAATTGATAAAATTCTCATTTTGCTCCTTGCAGTTGAGTATCTTCAAAATTGTGTTGACATTTAACGCCGCCATGCAGAAAAAGTTTGTATCCCTGCTGACGAATGAAGACTGATAAATTCGTATCCCAGCCGCTGGGCTTGCCCTTTTTTAAATAATACTGAAAAGGCATTGAGCGCTTGATCAAAGCGTTCTGGTAAACGGCAAACCCGCCTGCAATGCATCCGGCCGGATATAGCCGGTCTTCCTTGATGCTGGCAATGGAATACATCCTGCCCCAGTTCTGTTCGCTGGTGTTCATCGTGCCGACATATTCATTCGGACGCTGCCGGGATGGATAACAGCCGGAAATGCCGCCGTATTTCTTGCCTCTGAATTCCCATGCTTCCATGATCTTCAACAGGCCGTTTAATGGCGGCACGGTGTCATCTTCCAGGAATACCAGCCAGTCATCGTTGACGTATGGCAGTATCTTATTGTACAGAGAGGGAACAAAGCGGTGTCTGGTCAGCCAGTCATTACCCAGCTGCGCAGGTTTGCTGTATTTGATGTACATAAATTTGAATCTGGTCTGTCCGGCAAGAAAAGCGCGGACATCCTGCCCGAAAGACTCTTTGCCGCTATTATCCAGTACATAAACGGTGGTATCCGGGGGAAGCTCCGCATTAAGCAGCCAGTGTTTCCAGTCCGGCAGGCAGTTTTCACGCCCGGCCAACAATGTAACGATTCCGAAAGTATGAGCCTGCCATAGACATTCAAGCCCGCTGTCCGGAGTAAGGCTGCGATGTTCCCCACCGTGGATATTATAGAGCACCGGGACTTTGTCTTGTTTCTCCAGCACCCATCCAAGCCGGGTGATCTTCAAAGCCATTGACCAGTCGTCATATCTTTTGAAGTTGCACAAGCCGCCGATATCTTTCAATGCCGCCACGCGCCAGCATGACGCCATTGAAATATGGTCATGCAACCTTAATTGCCAGAAGTCATATTCAGGGTTAATCATCTTCCGGCCATTCGAACAATGCAGATCCGGATAGAATAATCCGATATTCACCGCGCAGCCCTTTATTTTTTCGGCATAAGCGGCAATGAAATCCGGATGCATGGCATCGTCAGCATCGGCGAATACCATCCATGATGCAGTAGTCTGCTGGATCGCCAGATTGCGGCCGGGATTGGGGCTTTTCGCATCCGTCCGGATAATAACCCAGTCAGCCGGCACAAAGTATGGTTTATCGCAACCATCCAGAACCAGAATCTTTTCAGCAGGCTTGACAGTTTGCGCTTCAATCGCTTCAATCTGTTTCGGAAGATATTGCAGATAGGCTTCATGGCAGGTAACGCAGACGGCAATGCCGGGATTCCTGAGCCCGTCAATATCTACCGGCTTTATTGTATAGTCCATTGATTCAGCGGCAGGAGTTTTATCATTCAATGCCGCAAATATCTTTGCATCGTCCCAGTCTCCCGGGAAAGTCTTTGTCCGGACTACGGCAGCATCAATAAATGTAACCTTGCGCGAATTCTCTTTCTGAATGATTGATAATATTTTCATAGGGTGTAAATGAAAGACCCGCCAAGACTTTCATCAAGGCGGGTTCAGGTTATGAATTAACGATTAGGAAACGGCGCCAGCCTTGATCGCTGCCAGTGCTTCAGCGCTGGGCTTCAGGTTGTAGATCCGGCACAGTCTCTGCTTGGCGTTCTTGAATTCCAGAGTGAATTCACCAAGCGCCATACGCTTGATACCGTCGAAGCCTTTCGGGGTCGCGTCTTCATCGGTGAGAGCGCGGCCGGTCAGATTTGAGAATCCGAAACCGGAAACGTCATTGACCCATGCGTCGGTATCCGGAATATCCGGATCGACCATGATGGTCATCGTGCGGCCGTTGATTTCGTTGACGATCACAGCAACATACGCGCCGCGGGCTTTATCTTCCCGGACAATCTGGAGCTGCTGCTTGTATTCATTGGACAGTACACGAGCCTGACCGACGCCGCAAAGGATCACGGTCGGATTTGCGCCTTCGCCAAGAACGGCCTGAGCCGCATCGTTGACGATGTAGCTGTCAAAGGTATTCGCGGCGGCATTGACGGAAAGTCCGCCGACCTGAGTACC
>CAIJKT010000272.1 GCA_903821255.1 uncultured Lentisphaeria bacterium
ACCTTCCTGTAGCCGCAGTACGGTATAGGTGATCAGATGGGAAAAGTTCGCCAGTTCCTGATAAATGAGCACCCATAAAACCAGTAAAGGAATCATGTACAGGACATACCGAAGAGCCTTGGGTTTATTCTCCGAATCGGTGGGAGTCCCTGTGTTGTCCGGCATTACGGTACAACAGGATTGAGGAGTGATATCTTTCATATTGGTTCCTTATTCTTTGCAGATATCTTCCCTGCGGCCAGAATATTTTATGGCAGGGAGTTTGTTGACCATCCGGACAATTTCCGGATCATCCTCAAGCCAGTGCCGAAGCCCTCCCAGCAGCATGGCGGAGTATGCGCTGTCCGAACCGTCCGCAAGATTGTAATTGACCCAAAGCCCGCTTTTCCGGCCGACGGCAAGTCCGGCGTCTTCCAGGATTTTCAACTGCCTGGATGCGGTTGGCTGAGGAATATCCAAAGCCTTTTGAATTTCACATACGCATAAAGGCTTGTGCTGAAGCATCTTGATGATCTTCAGCCGGCTGGGGTCGGCAAGGGCTTTCATGATTTTGACAAATTGATCCATGCTGGTCTTTATATTCATTTTAACGAATATAGATATTTTGATATTCCATGTCAATAAAGATATTGAGAAAAGTTATAAAATTTATTGTGAATATGAGATCAAGCGGCAGACAAATAATTCCGCAGCCCCCTGCGGGAATCAGGAGTCATTGGTGCCGCTTTCCGGCGCCTGCCATCCGCCTCCGAGCGATTTGATCAGGGCCGCAACCGATACAAGTTGCTGGCCCCGAAGACGGACGCCGGTGCGTTCGATACCCAGCGCTACATTCTGTGCAATTGCCACCTCCAGATAGGTTGCAAGACCTGCGCTGTAACGGTTGCCGGCGATTTCCTGCTGTCGGTGTCCGGACTTCAATGCACCCAACACCTTCCCATATTCATCGGTCAGAAGATGCTCGCCAGCCAGATTGTTTTCCACTTCTGCAAAAGCGGAGAGTACCGTCTGTCGGTATTTGGCGACGGTTTCCTCATAAACGGCCTTTGTCTGGCGAAGTGTTGCATTCAGTTGTCCGCCCTGGAACAGCGGCAGGGTCACGGAAGGGCCGACGGCCCAGAAATTGCTGGGCCAGTCAAAGAGCATATCCAGGCCCCCGCTTTGAAAACCGGCAATACCACTCAATTTGACGGTTGGGAAAAATGCAGCGGTCGCAACGCCGATATTGGCGTTTGCGGCTGCCATGCGGCGTTCGGCTGCGGCGATATCCGGCCGGCGTTCGAGCAGCTCCGACGGCAATCCGGCGGGGATGACCAGTGGTGGCATATCCAGAGGCCGCTCCGGAAGTTGAAACAGGGATGCGGTTTTTCCTGTCAATACCGCCAGGGCATTCTGATATTTGGCCCGCTGAATGGCGATATCCGGTACCTGGGCTTCCGCGGTTTTCAAAACGGTCTCGGCTTGCGCCACATCCAGATCAGAAACCATGCCGCCTGCCCGGCGGTTTCGCACCAGTTTCAGCGATTTGCGATAC
>CAIJKT010000273.1 GCA_903821255.1 uncultured Lentisphaeria bacterium
GCGCCTCGCGCCGGTGACTATTCATCGAGCAACTGGTGACACGACGGCTGTTGGACTTCTTCAATTTTTAAATTTTAGTTTCATTCTTTTTTGCTGTTGAGGTATTGACAAATCCGATGCAATCTGTTATCCTATCAATAACGAATTATACATATTTGTATACTGCATAAAAAAGCGATGAATCTCAGACAATTAAAAAACAGGAAGCGAGGAGGCATTAAAATGAAAAAAAATCGGCAGCAAGGCAATTTCACACTCATCGAACTCCTGGTTGTGATCGCGATCATCGCGATTTTGGCCGCGATGCTGCTTCCTGCATTAAGTAAAGCCAGAGGAACAGCCAGACAGGCGGCCTGTCAGAGCAATCTGAAACAACTTGGTACCGCGCTTGGCATGTATATCAATGACAATCTCGAATGGATACCGTCCGGGCTGACCGCCGGCGGCAACAATCAGCCGGAAGTTCTGCTCATGACATATACAAACAGTCCGAACGTTATCGGGGCGCGCGGCACCTGGGGGCAAGGCAAGCAACCTAAAGGCATGGTCTTTCTGTGCCCTAGCGACACTTTGCAGGATCAGGCATCACCATCAACGTTCATGGGGTGGAACTATTCTTATGCGGCAAATATCTTCATCAACGACTGGTCACAGCGCGGCAAAGCCGGCACCCGTCCGAAAGGAACACAATACACATCCACCTGGAAGATGTCTGAATTCAGGAAACCCGATCAGTGCGCATATTTGACCGACTCCGGGGCCAACTCCGCGGCTAATTTCGGGATAGTCAAATGTCCTTTAGTTTATGTTCTCTACGGCAGTGCGGCTCATCCGTCATCCTGGATGACCGGTTATGACCGCCACAACAAAGGCGTGAACTTCCTGTTTGCCAGCGGACGGGTTGGTTATATGCCGGTAAAGAGCCTTTACAGTCTGCCGATGTGCAATACCGCGGAAGGTAAACTGTTCTGGCAGCCGGACGACAGGATATAATATTAAGTCAGCGTCTATGGTTGCAATGAATCTTTTATTCGGCGGTAGCCTGAATTTACGGAGACATGCAGTTTTCCGGGCGAGGCAATGGTATAACAACTTGAATTTTCGCCGGTTAATATCAAATTAAGCTGTAATTATTGCGTTGACAAAATTTTACATTAAGGATGGAAAAATCATGAGTGAAGCAATTCCTTCATACTTAAAGATACGCCAATATGTATTCAGTTGTATAGCGAATGCAAAGCTTGACGGAGGCACTGCCAGAATTCACACCGAAGAGGAACTGTGTAAGATTTACGGAGTATGCCGGACGACCGTGAGAAAAGCGCTGAACCATTTCGTGGCGGAAGGACTGCTGATCAGAAAACCGCGGCTGGGCACTTTCATCCGCACTGAAATTATTGATTCGTTCAATATCAATTTTGGTAAAACATTGACTCTCGGCCTGATTTACGGCGACGGCATGGTGACCTTTCTCGATGAATATTTCATGAGCCAGACGGCTGAAGTGTTTCAAAGCATGGTGAACGCCGAATGTCTGTGCCGACAGCTTTATTTTGATTTAAACCCGGAAAAATCCGCGGTACGGCTGGAAAAAAGCAAACTTGACGGCATAATCTGGATGTCGCCGTCAAGATGCCACGCGCCGGTTTTTGAAATATTCAAGGCTTTAAGTATTCCTGTTGTATCTACTTTCCCGCTGTTTCTGAGCGATGATCTCAACAGTGTCGAACTGGATTATTATAAGTGCGGATATCAATTAGCCGAATATCTATTGAAGCGCGGACACAAGAAAATATTATATATCAATAAAAACCCGCCAGATGTGAACGCGGTGAAAAAAGCAGGATGCATGGCCGCGTTTGCAGACCGCAAAGCCGCCTGGAATGAACATCTCTGGTATTGCGGTTTTAATTCTCTTTCGGAGCTGCAAATACGCTCAGTCATCAAAAATGCCGGAGATTTCTCCGCAGTCAACTGTCATGCCGGATACGTCAGCACGGTTAAACACGAACTTGCCGGACGCAAAGAGATTCAAATAATTCATAACACCTGCAGCGCTTCCGCCGCCGCAGGCAGCGGCTCGGCGGAAATACTGCTGCCCACGGCGCAGGCCGGAAAGGACGCCGTTGACATACTGCTTAATATAATAAATAAAAGAACTGTTGAGCCTGTCCGCAAATTCGTTGAATCCAGGATTGTTGAACCGGGAACAATGTAAATTTCACCGCTATTGTAATAAATCTGAAAAAGAAAGTATGCGGGATGTCTGTTATGAAGAAAACGTATGGATTGCTTTTTGTCACGCTCCTTTTAGCTATGCCCGTTCATGCCGTCTCAATTACCGGAAACACGCCGGCTGCCGGCAGCGAAGCAGAGTACTATACCCCCGGAATCATTAACCCGGCGGAAGGCACGGTTGAGCTCGCCGCATTGCCTACGCGCCCGGGTTCGGAATTTCAGAATGAATGGTATTTTGCGTTTGGACTCACACCCGGGCAGCCCATCAGGGGCAATAATTTGCTGGCGCTTTATACTCCGTCCGGCGAGAGCGGTTTCACCGGAATTTCAGCATTGGCCCGCATTGGCGACAAAACATATGCCGCAGCTAATAAAAACCAGGATTTTCTCAAACCGGGAGTTCCGGTCAATATTGCGTTGAGCTGGGGCAAGGCCGGGGTGATGATTTATGTTGACGGGAAACTTTACGCCAAAGGCCCTTTCCCTAAAGACGGGGCGCTGAAACCAATGTCGGCATTGTTCAGAATAGGCATTGATTCTCCGTTCAATGTCCAGGCGGCAAAAATATCGACACGTCAGTTGCCGCCGGATAAACTCGAGGCGGATCCGGCAAAAAGCTTCGCCCGGACTTCCGATACTTCGTTTTTGTTGCACAAAGACAAACCTGCGGAGTACTTCTCAACCGATTATGCCGGGAAAAATTTCTCTGCATTAATGCCCTTATGGCGGCTGTCCGGAGCAATGTCTCCTGCTGATGAAAAAAGCGAAATCACACTGATCGGGCTCAATCTGTCTCCCGGCCCGGCAACTTATAAAATCAAAATTGACGCGAAGAATTTTGAAGACGCTGACGCCGGCTCGATAAGCAAAGACATCGTGTTGTCCCCTGCTCCGAAATTTACGGAACAGAAACTTCAGTTGCCGGTGAAGGATCCCGGCTTCTACAAACTCAATATTGCGATTACCGGCCAGGACGGACAGACCACCGCCTGGGAAAGCACATACATGGTTTATCCGGCCAATGAGAAAAATGTCAAGGATGGAAAATTTGCCGGTTATATTGGTCATAACATGCTCGAACAGCCGGAAGTGCTGAACAAGCTGGGCATCCGCTGGGGACGTGCCTGGAATGACGGGGCTGACTATTTTCTCTGGTTCAATATCGAACCGCGGAAAGGCTTTTTTGACTGGACTCGCACTGATAAAGCAGTTGCAAATGCAACCAGAAACGGCGTTAATATTCTCGGCGTGCTTGGCTATCCTCCGCTGTGGGCGGCTGAAAATCCGCAATATGTCAAGATTCCTCACAGCCTGGCTTATATGTCCGGACGCTGGAAACCGCATAGTGTGGAGGAATGGAGCAACTATGTTTATCAGACCGTGTCCCGGTACAAAGGCCAGGTTAAGTACTGGGAAATCTATAATGAAGTGGATTTTCACCCGCCGGGCATGCCAGCCTCGTTCTCCGGTTCCACCAGAGATTATTTCGAATTGCTCAAGGCCGCCTGGAATGCAGCTAAAAAGGCTGATCCTGAGTGTAAAATTCTGATCAGCGGATTCAGCACTGCTGCAGTCTGCGACTTGAACATGCCGTTCGATCTGTTGAAGATGGGAGCCGCGAAATATATTGACAACTTCAGCATACATTCCTACCAGGGCGTTTTAGGTGTTGATAAACTGCGGCAGGCAATTGACGCGGCTGCTCCGGGAATGCCGTTCTGGCAGACCGAGCAGATGTGGCACGAAGTGGAACCAGCTAAACGGCCGGATCTGACTGCCGCAATCCAGTTCTGGTTCATTGAAAGACAATTTGAGCACTACTTCAATTTCGGCCTTTCTTTCTTTTCAAACAATTACACCAGGTCGCCGGAAGCAGTGCTGCTGACATTGGCCGCCGTTCAAAACAATCTGCGCAAGTGCGATTCATTTATCGGAACCATGCCGGATGCAAAAATACGGGAGTTTGATGTAAAACACTTTTTTAAACGCACTGACGGAAATTATTTTACCGCCATCGGCAAAACGGATACTAAATCCGAGTTGCAGTTGTCGGGAGATATTATCCGGGCTGAAGATATTTCAGGCCGTGAATTGCCGGTTGTCCGCAACGGGGGGACCTCCGTGCTGCCGCCGGCTTCAATCGTTTATATCGTCAGCAAAACTCCGCTGAAGGTAGTCGAGGCTAAATATAAGGCTAAACCGCTGGTCGCAAACCCCGGTTTCGAAGCCGTTTACGGTGATTCCATGGGCGGCTTGAAAAGCCTTATCGCCAATGAATGGAAGTTCAACGCCAAAAACGGCGAAATTACTCTTGACCCCAATGCCCGCTCCGGCAAATATGCTTTAAAACTCTCATCATCCGCCGGCACGACGAACGGGGTTTCCGCCTCGATTGAAACCAGAGACCTTGCCCCCGGCAGGTACGTTATTTCCGCATGGCTGAAGAGCGGCAAAGATAAACCGGGCAATGCGTCATTTGCCATGATGGATTTGGATGTGAAGCGTTATGTCTCCAAAGATATTTCCGGCATTTCCGCGCAGCAATACACTAAATATACGGCGGAGTTTGAGTTGAAGGCCCGTCCCGCGGGCATCGTCAAGTTTTATATCGGCGCAAAACCGGACAACTCAATCCTCTGCGATGACGTCGATTTAGTGAAATTGCCGTGACCGGCAAATTTCACAGCGGCAGGTATGTAACGAACCGGCAAACACAAAGGCATCCGGGAGAATCGCGAAGATGTAAAGGTTATTTTTGAACGGCTCCAAAATATTAAAACAGGAAATCCTATGAAGAAAATGTGCGGATTGTTTTTTGCCATGCTTTTTTTAACCGCTTCCGCCAATGCGGCTTCAATCACCGGCGACATGCCGGCATCCGGCAATGATGCGGAATTTTATGCGCCCGGAATCATCAACCCGGCGGAGGGCACGGTTGAACTTACCGCCGTGCCGTCGCGCCAGGGCTCTGAATTTCAGAATGAATGGTACTTTGCTTTTGGCATAACGCCGGGCCGGAGCCTTAAACAAGGCAATAATACTTTGCTGGGGATATATACTCCCTCCGGCGAGAACAAGTTAACCGGCTTTGCCGCGGTGGCCCGCATCGGCGACAAAAGATATTCCGCGGAAAATAAAAACAAGGACTTTCTCAAGCCGGGCGTTCCGGTTAATATTGCATTGAGCTGGGGCAAGGCCGGGCTGCTGCTTTATGTTGACGGCAAACTTCATGCCAAAGGGCCTTTCCCTGAAAACGGCGTGCTCAGCCCGATGCCGGCGCTGTTTAAATTAGGAACGGACTCTCCGTTCAATGTCAAAGCCGCTAAAATATCGGTGCGGCAATTGTCGCCGGTGATGCTTACGGAAGCGTCTTCCAAAAATTTCCCGCAAACCGGAGATACCTCATTTCTATGGAGCAAAGGTAAAGACGCGGAATATTTCGTAACTGATTTCAGCCGCAAAGCCAGCCCGGTGCTGATGCCGGTATGGCGGCTGGCCGACGCCATGGCCCCCGCCGGTGAAAATGCCGGAATCACCCTGGCCGGACTGAATCTCGGCAGTATTCCCGCAACATATAAAATCAGCATTTCCGCCAAAACTTTTGAAGGAGTATCCGCGGGAACGGCAAATCAGGAAATAACACTGCCGCCCGCGGCAAAGTTCATTGAACAATCGGCGGCATTGCCGGTAAAATCCGCCGGTTTTTATAATCTTGACATAAAAATCACCGGGCCGGACGGGCGTTCCGCCGACTGGAAAAGCACTTATATGCTTTATCCGGCGGAGGACAAAGCCGTGCGCGATGGAAAATTCGCGGATTATATGGGTCATCATCTGTTGGAGAGCCCGGAAGTGCTGAACAAGCTGGGCATCCGCTGGAGCCGCTCCTGGGATTGCGGCAGATACTTTCTCTGGCATGACGTGGAACCGCAGCGCGGTGTCTTTGACTGGGCAAATGCCGATCAGGCGGTAGCCAGGGCGGCGAAGAACAGGATAAATATCCTCGGCGTGCTGGGGTATCCGCCGCTGTGGGCCGCGGAAAAACCGGAAAGCGGCAAAATGACGCATGAGCAGTCCCATATGTCCGGACGCTGGAAACCGCGCAGCGTCGAGGAATGGAGCAACTATGTTTATCAGACCGTGTCACGATACAAGGGACAGGTGAAATACTGGGAAATATATAACGAAGTGGATTTTCACCCGCCGGGCATGCCGGCAACGTTTTCCGGCACGACGCAGGAATTTTTCGAAATGGTCAAGGCCGCCTGGAATGCCGCGAAAAAGGCCGATCCTGAAGCAAAGATACTGCTTGGCGGATTCTCCACTCTTTCCGTGTGCGACGTGAACATGCCGTATGATCTGCTGAAAATGGGCGCGGCAAAGTATTCCGACATTCTCAGCATGCATTCTTATCAGGGAGTGCTTGGCGTGGACAAGCTGCGGCAGGCGGTCAGGGCCGCGTCTCCGACCATGCAGCTCTGGCAGACGGAGCAGTCATGGTTCCAGATTGACGATCCCCGGAAACAGGCGGAATTAACGGCCGCCATCCAGTTCTGGTTCATAGAAAAAGGTTTCGACAAATATTTCAATTTCGGCACTTATGTTTTCACGAACCGGCATACCCGTTCGCCGGAACCGCTGTTCCAGGCGCTGGCCGCCGTCCAGAACCAGCTCCGCAAATGCGATGCGTTTACCGGAACGCTGCCGGATGCGGCAGTGCGGGATTTTGACGTGAAACACGCATTCAGGCGCACCGACGGCAATTACTTTACCGCCATCGGCAAAGTGGATGCCAGAACCATTCTGCGCCTGTCCGGCGACATCATCCATGCGGAAGACATGTTCGGACGCGAATTGAAAGTTGCACGTGACGGCGGCGCCTCCGTGCTGCCGCCGGCGGATATCGCATTGATTGTCAGCAGAACTCCGCTGAAGGTGCTTGTGGCGAAATACCAGATCAAGGCGCCGTGCCTGAATCCCGGATTTGAGGATATTTCCGGCGACAGCACCGGCGGCTTGAAAGGCCTCGTCGTCAACAACTGGACGTTCCGGGCGACAACTTATGACAAGGCCGGAGAAATTCTGCCGGACCGGCGCGCGCGCACCGGCAAATATGCGCTGAAAATATCCGCTTCCGGCCAGGGCCGGGTCTATGCGTTCTTCGAGACCCTGGGGCTGGCGGCCGGCAAATATACATTCTCCGCCTGGCTGAAAAGCGCGGACGGCAAACCGGCAACCGCATATTTCTCCATGTTTGACACGGTCGGAAAAAGTATTGAAACCAGAAAAATCGCCGGTGTCTCCACTTCGGAATATGCAAAATACACTGTGGAATTTGAATTGAAGAAACGCCCCGAAGGCAACGTTATGTTTATCATCGGCACCGGTTTGGACAAAGAACAGTGTTCGATCCTGTGCGACGATGTCGAACTGGCGAAACAGCCGGTCATGCGCCCGGATTTAACCGTAAACGTCGGAATCGACAATCCGAACGGACAACTGGTATTCAAGTCAGGCATGCAGGAGGCCGATCTTCAAAACATGGTTTCGCGCCTTGGCGGCGCTCAGACAATTGGCGGGGTGACGGTGGAGGTCAGCCGTACTCCGGCAGTCCTGTCCGGCGGCGAATGGAGCGGAACCGCCGGCAGAACATTCCGCATTCCGCTTGCGGGATATTATTCCAAAATTGCTTTTCTAGTCGGAGCGATGTTCGTTCCGGCTCAGGGCGGCGCCGTGTTCGGCACGATCAACATCAGATACAGCGATGCCAGTTCAGCCGTCCTTAATCTGGAAAATAACAAAAACATCCGTGACTGGTGGCTGGCGGCGGTTCCTGGCGGCATTGCCCCGGATTTAATCTTTGCCGATGCCGCATTGCAGGAATTCGGTTTGTTCATGCCGGTATGGAACAATCCGGCGCCGGGCAAAGAAATAGCATCCATTGAATTTAAAGCTGACACCGCCGGACTTTTATGCCTGGCCGCAGTCGTCGCGGAAAAGAAATAGTTACGGGAGATGATTGCTTATGAAGTCAAAACCTGAATCCGTAGTTTTCATTGTGGCGCATCCGGACGATGTGGCTCACGCCATGGGCGGCACGGCATGGCTGCTGCGCGACAAATACAGCCTTCATGTCTTTTGCGCCACCCGCGGCGAGCGCGGAATAGCGGGCGGAACTCCCGAAGCGGCGGCAGGCATTCGCGAAAAAGAGGAAATGGCCGTATGCCGCAGATTAAACGCCGGGCTGACCTTTTTATCCCAGATGGACGGCGAGGTATATTCCACCCCGGAAGCCTGTCAAATCGTGGCCGGCGAATTAAAGCGGCTGCAACCCAGGGCGATCTTCACCCTCTGGCCGGTAAACCGGCATCCGGATCATGTCGCCGCTTATGACATCGCCATGCAGGCAGTAAAATACTCCGGCATCTCTCCGGACACTGACGTGTTTATGGCCGAAAACGACATCGGCGGCGTCACCCGCCAGTTTGAACCTGACATCCTCGTGGATATTTCCGACGTTATCGAGCAGAAAAAGGAACTCGTCCGGCTGCATAAATCGCAGAATCCGGATGAGGAGGCGGTTAATCTGGTGATCGGACGCAATGTGTTCCGGGCTAAATTCACCCATTGCGCTTATGCGGAAGCATTTAAAATGACATCCCCGGTCACCGCGTATCAATCCGGTCATGTGGCGGGGGAAGTTCTGATCAATATCCGGAATTCGAAGGAGCAGCAGGCATGAGTTCAGCGTCTGACAAAGGAACCATCGTTCTGTTCGCGCCTCATCCGGACGATGAAACGCTGGGGTGCGGAGGTTATCTTGCTAAAAAAATTGACGAGGGGTACGAGGTTTTCGTCGTTGTCCTGACCATGGGGGAAAAACTTTTCTCTGTCATGCTGAATATTTTTGAAGATCCGTCCCCCCGGGAAGTCTGCGCCGTCAGAAGAGATGAAACCAGGCGGGCGACGGCGATTATCGGCCTCAAACCGGAGAATCTGCTGTTTCTGGATTTCGAAGATGCGATGCTGGAGAAACAGCGGGATGCGGTCGTTGCCGGAGTCATTCAGATTCTGCGGGAAAGAAAGCCGGACGAGGTTATGTGCACCAGCCAGTATGAAGGCCATCCGGATCATGTGGCGGCATACTGGATTGTCCGCGGTGCCTGCGAAAGAACCGGATTAAAGATTCCAGTCCGCAGATATATCACATCGCTGAAAGCCGGAATTTCGCCTGACCGGCTGCCGGAGGTCGTTGAAACCGTGGATATAACCAAATATCTGCCGCTGAAAAAGCAGGCGGTTGCGCAATTCCAGGCCCATCTGGGAATACTCTCCCCCAAACAGTCCCGCCCTATCGCCGCAAGTTTTGACGAATATCTAAAACCCGAAGAGCGGTTTATTCTGTAACTTTCCTGACAAAAAAAATCCCGCGAAAGAAAAATTCTCACGCGGGATTGAATTACGACAGCTTACTTGTCATCACAATCTTTGGGAGCAGGCTTGCAGCCTTCGCATTTGCAGGCAGCTCCGTCTTTGCAGCAGCCGCAGGCATCTTTGCCGTCTTTCGCGCAGGTGCAGGCAGCCGGTTTGTCACAGCAGGTGCATTTAACTTTATTGCAGCAAGTGCATTTAGCGCCGTCTTTGCAGCAGGTGCTTTTAGCGCCGTCTTTGCAGCATTCGCATTTGCAGGCGCCTTTGTCGTCTTTCGCGCACTTGCAGTCTGCTTTGCCGCAGCATGAACAAGCGGACTTGTCTTTACTGGCGAACGGACACCAGCTCGGGCATGAACTGCATCCGGACATGAAGAACGCAACAGCCATTCCCAGCACGCACAACATTAGCAACTTTTTCATTTCTTCCTCCTGTTTATACTTTGGGTTCTTTTTTAAGACGCCGACATGGCAGTCTTGTTTCCTTCTTCATTCATAATAATAGTTAAAATAACGTGTAAATAATAAAAAGCAATATTTGAAAATAATACGTCAGCAAAAAAGAATGAAACTAAAATTTAAAAATTGAAGAAGTCCAACAGCCGTCGTGTCACCAGTTGCTCGATGAATAGTCACCGGCGCGAGGCGCTTTCCTTATTTTTCGATTGTA
>CAIJKT010000274.1 GCA_903821255.1 uncultured Lentisphaeria bacterium
ACCATGAAAAAATGCTGTCCGAAGCTGGCGACGCCAAGCCATAAGCACAGCAGCCAGTAATTGCCGGCAAACCCGGGGACCGCAAGCGCAAAAAGTCCGGCGCTGAACAGAAAGCACGCCACCGCCGCAATAGCTCCTTCACTCAAAAAGAACAGTGCGCTGATGGCAAATACCGAAAGCACCCCCGGCAGTTCGCGCGGCAATTCCAGCAGACCTCTGGCGCTGGTTCCGATTTTCTGCACCTGGTCAAGATAATTGTTGAAAATATTCCCGTAAATATTCTCTGCGACATAAAAGGCAAAAATCGCCGCCAGCAGGAATAGTATCAGCCTCTTTCTGTTTTCCGTCGCATCCATATAAAGTTGCTGTCCAAAAGTTGTTAAAAATAAAAGTTTCTAATCTACAGCATATCAATCAGGTTTTCCATGCAAAGCATTTCTTTTTCAATGAATCCTGCAAGTAATTGGTTTAAAGGCGCTATAATTTCTTGAATAAGGCTTATTTGAATATTATTTTCTATTACGAGGATTTTTTCACTAATTACAATATAGGATAAATGCAATATGAAGCTGAAACTCAAGCAGAAAATAGTGATTATGGTAATACTGGCTTCACTGCTTCCAGTGTTAGTAATGGCAACGCTGACTTATTTCCAAAAAGAGCGGGTTGATCAAACGGTTCTGGAGCAAATGCGCAGTTTGAGCGCCAAAGACCTTAAAGAAACGGCGATGGGCGTTTATAATATGTGCCGGATAGCCGACGAACTGCTTCAGGATAAATTATCGGATAATGTAAAAGTTATGAACAAGATAGTGGCGGATTCAGGCGGCATAAAAAAATCTTTACAGGAAAGTGTGGAATGGAAAGCAAAAAATCATACCACCGGAGAAGAACAGACACTGCGTCTGCCGAAGATGTATGTCGGCGATAAATGGCTCGGACAGAACTACAGTTTTTCAACCCCGGAGCCGGTTGTTGATGTGATTGAAGAACTTACCGGGGAAAAATGCACCATTCTTCAGCGGATGAACGAAAGAGGCGACATGCTTCGCATAGCCAGCGGCGTAGCCAATAAAGACGGTTCACGTATCATCGGCTCATATATTGCGGCAATAGATCACAACGGCAATCCCAGCCCGATGATAACGGCAATTCTGAACGGGAAACAATATACCGGAAGGATACAGGTGCTTGACACATCTTATCTGGGAACTTACGAACCTCTAAAAGACGCAGCCGGGCAGATAATCGGATGCGTTTTCATTGGAGTAAAACTCAATGCGATAGAATCCATTAAAAAAGTTGTCTCCAGCATCAAAATAGGCCAGAACGGCTATGTCGGCGTACTTGTCGGCAGCGGTGAAAGCAAAGGTACCTATGTGATTTCACAGGACAACAAACGCAATGGTGACAACATACTGGATACGAAAGACGCCGAAGGCAAACCGTTCGTGCGGGAAATGATTAACGAAGCCTTGCGTCAAAATAAGGGAGAAGCCGGCCTCCGTTCATACCTGTGGAAAAACCCGCAGGACCCAGATACGAAACGCAAGACTGCGGCTTTCATTTATTTTGAACCCTGGGACTGGGTGATTTTCCCCGGTTTGTATGAAGATGATTTCAAAGCCGCGCAACAGCAGGTAGTGTTATGTCTTGATAACCTGCTGAAGACATCTGTTGAAGTCAGCATTATAATATTGCTGTTGTCACTGTGTTTCGCCCTGTATGTTGGCGGAAAAATTGCTAATCCAATTGCCAAAATTACCGGGATCGCCAGGAAGATAGCACAGGGGAATCTGCTCGAAGCCGGTAACAATATTAAGGCATACCGATCCTCAAAGAAAAACTCAGGCGGTTTTGGTAAAGACGAAACCTGGGAACTGCTCGAATCCTTTGAAACCATGACCAATATCCTGAATTCGCTGGTCGGCAAAGTGCAGCAGTCAACCATTCAATTGTTCTCCACCGCAACCGAAATAGCCGCCTCATCCAAACAGCAGGAAGCAACCGTGAAGCAGTTCAGCGCCTCGACCAACGAAATTGTCGCATCCAGCAAAGAAATATCCGCCACCTCCAAACAGTTGCTCGGCACAATTGTTGAAGTCAGGGAAGTTTCCACGCGCACCGCAGACAGCGCGGATTCCGGACAAAGCGGGCTGAATGAAATGCAGAGCACCATGAAGCATCTGGCCTCCGCAACCGATTCAGTATCCAACAAACTGTCTATCATCAACGAAAAAGCCAATAATATCAATGATGTCGTCGCGACCATCACCAAAGTCGCCGACCAGACCAATCTGCTGTCGCTGAACGCCGCGATCGAAGCGGAAAAAGCCGGTGAATACGGGCGCGGGTTCTCGGTGGTGGCGCGCGAAATCCGCCGGCTGGCCGACCAGACCGCAGTCGCCACGCTGG
>CAIJKT010000275.1 GCA_903821255.1 uncultured Lentisphaeria bacterium
AGGATGGACAGGATGGACAGGATAAGCATATAAACATTTTGGGTAATTAGCTATTTTTAACACCTCAGGCCAGACCCCGCAGAAAAACAAAGTATGTGATAAAATATGTTCAGATGAAAACAAAGTGGACAGACCAGGATGTACCAGGCATGATAAAAAAATGAATATTGCTTGACTTTATCTTAATTTACATCATAGTATGTCCATGTAATCTGGACATACTATGGTTAAAATTAAAAAACTAATGACTGGCGGCGCTGAACTGAGAGGCATGATATCAGAGGATATCTTTGACTATCAACAGTTGACCGGCTGCCTGACCGAATATCGCAAACCCCGGGACAAGATCAGCCAATTGCTGGAATCCGGAGAAATCATTCGTATCCGCAAAGGGCTTTATACCTTCGCCGAAGCGTTGCGCCGCGCCCCGATACGCAAAGAGCTGCTGGCGAATCTCATTTACGGACCATCATATCTTACAGCGGAATATGCCTTAAGTTATTACGGACTGATTCCGGAACGCGTCACGATCATGACTTCCGTCTCCACTGGAAGTTCATGCCGTTTTGAAACGCCATTCGGTATCTTTACATACCGGAAGATTGTCGTTCCGGTATATGCCGCCGGCATAGTAATTGAACAATCAGACAAAACTTCTTTTTTGATCGCTTCGCCGGAAAAGGCGCTGGTCGACAAAGTCTGGCTGGACAAGAGTTTTCCCGGAACGACGGCTGCCGATTATGAATCGTATCTGCGGGATGATCTGCGTCTGGATTTTGACATTGTAAAAATTTTTGACTCCCGGCGTTTACAGAACATCGCCCTGGCATGCAACCGCCCGAAAATCCGGCGCTTATGTGAATATTTACAAACCATCATGGAGACCAATCATGAATGATGCAATCCGCAGCATGCTGGATTCATACCATTGTTCCACCAGCGACGACTACGTTAACGCTTTGCGGGAAATTATTCAGGAACTCGCACTGCTTGGATTGTGGCGGAGTAAATTTTTCGAGCATGCCGCGTTTTACGGCGGTACCGCGCTGCGCATACTCTATGGCCTTGACCGTTATTCCGAAGACTTGGATTTTTCCCTGCTAGCTCCCAATCCTGAATTTACGCTGAAAAACTATGGAGATGCGCTGAGGCAGGAAATCGGAAGTTTTGGCTTTCATGTCGATTTCGCAACTAAGGAAAAAGCAAAGTTAACCAACATTGATTCAGCATTCATCAAAGCAAATACCTTAAAGCAAATGATCCAGATTGAAGCAGACTCAAGCCAGTTAGCAGGCATCCATCAGGGGCAGTCTCTAAAAATCAAACTTGAAGTCGATATTGATCCGCCCGGCGGATTCACTACGGAAAGCCGCTATCAGTTCCGGCCTATCCCTTATGCAGTCAGAGTGTACTGCCTCCCTGACCTTTTTGCCGGGAAAATGCATGCGGTGTTATGCCGCAAATGGAAAAGCCGCCAGAAAGGCCGCGACTGGTACGACCTGGTCTGGTACGCCGGGCACCATCCGCAATTGAACCTCAACCATTTGGAAATCCGGATGCGCCAATCCGGCGGCTATACCGGCCAGGCATCCCTGTCATGGGAAACGCTGCAAAAAATGCTGAACGAAGCAATCGAACAGGTCGATATCGAACAGATTCGTACCGACGTTACTCCATTTGTCCGCGATCAGCGCCAATTGGAACTATGGAGTAAGGAATTCTTTACTCAAGCCATCGCTAAAATCAAGCCGGAGCAGGGCGTTCCCGTGCTTGCATTTCGCGCAACATAAAGCATGTTAAAGCGAGGCGATTGCGGCAGGCGATCCGGACTGGTTGCCCAATATGGGAGTTAAAAGATTTAAATTCTTTGAAGCCAATAATGAACAATGTTTCCTCGTAAAAGGTTAAATTAAAGCTTATTTCCAAATCTTGCGACTAATATTAAGACAAGACGTGTAAATAAACGATAAATCAATGAATATATGCACAAAAAGTGCAAATAAAATGGACAGACCCGAATGGACTTGCAAATAAAGTGGACAGACCCGAATGGACTTGATTTTGAAAAAGCCAAACACATTCCATACTCTTTTTAACATTAAACGCGAAATATCAAGGCGATTTCATTTCTTGATATTTTGCGTCCAGGGATTGCCGTAAATGCCTTCAACCGTGCCGTCCGCAAAAAGCACGTTGCCGTAATAGCCGTGATTACTGGCTTTGTCATACATTAGTGGCAAGCTTGGATCTGATTTCTGATTCAAGCCGCCGATGTAGACATAATCCACGATTTCTTCAGTTAACGGCTGTTCTCCACTTCCTCGTACAGTCTGAGTGCTCGGACAGGTAAATGCGGCATAATCGGTCAGGTAGCCGTACTTTCTCAGCACCTCAAAGCCGGCAGCACCGCCTGGCGAAGGATAATTCCCTGCATAATCCGCGGCGTATTGGCGGAACGCAAGCATAAAGCATTTCAGGTTTGAGGCACAGGAAATACGTCTAACGATTACCCTGGAATTTATGTGCGCTGGAAGGAGCAACCCTAAGATAAAAACAATGCAAAGGAGCGTACAGATACTGCATATTATTTTGTCAACTCTCTTTTGTTTACGCAAGAATAATCCTGTAATCCCGGCAGCAATGCCAATGACAGAGCAAATAAAAATTCCGATGCCGGCAGACGCAGTAATCGAACTGTGATAAAGCAGAAACTCCTCCGAGAAAATATACATGCAGATAGTTACGCCGATAGTTAAAAACACGCAACATAAAGTTGCAGATAAACAGACAACGCTTGCCCGTGAAATTATCTTGCTGCTCATATCTTTTCCGTTTTGTGGTTTAATCCTGCCGCACCAAAGAATTTATAGTGTCTGCTGGAATAATCAAGCTGGCAATATTATTCTTAAACGGGCGGTGATTTTCCGTCTTTTTGGCTTGTCTCCGTTTTTATGTGTTGAAATCGCGTCAATGCTGAAATATAGTACAATACCGTTTAGCCTGAATAATTCATAAACTGATGGCGAAATACTGCAATCTGCTCAAAGTAAAGCCATTGTCGATGTCCTCGCCGTAGCGCTGCTACGACTGCGGCATCGTCAACAGCCTTATTTTCTGTTCAACTCATACTTGAACCAGGAGTAGAAGGAGTCGGCGAACTGCAAATAACCTTCTTTGGTCGGATGACAGCCGTTTGAGGCTATGAATATTTTCTTCGGATTCCTGGCGTTGATCTGCTCCTCTTCTTTCGGATAGTTATTTTCGCAATCTATATTGACATGAAGCGGTATGATGAACAGATTCTCTTTTTCACGTCCGCCGAATTTTTTTATTAAACTCTCGTTGTAGCGGTGCTGATTTTTCCGGTACTGCCATCTTGTCTGTCCGCATTTGTAATTTTTACCGAAAGCATCCTGGGACGCCGCGGGCGGCGGGACTAACGCAATCGCTATTTTCGTGTCAGGCGAGACTTCTCGGAATGCGTTGATCAGAGTGTCGGCAGAGGCGAATATCGCCGGAAGATTCTGGTCGAACCGGGTATCGTCCAAGGAGAAGATATCATTTATGCCGAGGAGTATTGTGATGTAGTCAGGGGCCCTGCCGTTGTTATTCCTGTCGCAGTAGCTCCTGAAATCCAGAACAACTTTACCGTCTTTCCTGACCAGGAAGGGGCTGCTTTTGAAAACCGGGCGGGGTTCCCCGGGATCTTCAAACTGGGTGCAATATCTTGCCCAGCCCCAGCCGCCTCTTCCCTCGTGAGCGGCAATGCCCTCTTTCACCGGAAAACCGGAAGAACTGCCGGTTCCCACAAATTTTACATTCATGCCATCTTTTTTGAAGAGGTCATAAAGCTCCTGCGGATAAATTGACGCGGCAGTCTGGCTGGCGCCCAGCAGCATCACGCTGATGTCTTTGCCTTTGCCGGAATCTTTCGGCGAGACGTAAACCGTCGCCGTCGCTTCCGCGAGCAGCTTTGAAGCCGCATCATACACTTTTATGGTGAGCGGGAAACTGCCGGCATCCTTGTCCGCCGGGGTGAAGCGCCAGCGCGCCTGATCCTGTCTGCCGTATTTGCAGTCGACATCAAATTGCAGTTGTTTTATATCAGGCACAAGAACGATGTTATCAAAGTAAACATTCAACTCTGTTCCCGGTACCGCATAAAGCGCCGGCGGCAGCAGGAGGCCGACATTATTCCGGGCGGCATCCTGTACTTTTGCAACGGGATTTCCCGTTTGCGAATAAAGTTCAAGCCCCGCCATACATAACACAACCAGCGCCGGAAGCAGTCGTTTTTTCACTATTTCCCCTTTTTTTATACTATGGAGCCGTTCAATAATAACCTCTACATCTTCGCGATTCTCCCGGATGCCTTTGTGTTTGCCGGTTCGTCAGATGCGCCTCGCCTGCAA
>CAIJKT010000276.1 GCA_903821255.1 uncultured Lentisphaeria bacterium
AAATCGTATAAATAGCGGACGCAGGACGCGGCTTTATGCCGATTTTAGCGTTGACTGCGACAGGTTCTAATGTCGCTCCCATCGCCTTTTTACCTATCCTCATCTTTGTTCATTTCTTTCATGCCAGATTTGACACTACCTTATTCTAAACTTAATATAATAGTCGAACATTCGGGTAGATTAATTTCAAAATCATTTACTTCATTAGCTATCAGCTTATCGGCAAAAATATCTTTTACCGTTTTCTTTTCCGGCAGAGATATTTTTATTTTTTGCTCTTTACCATAACCACTGTGAAGCATGATATAATGACTATTAGCTTGAAATACAATATTATCTTTGCAATAAATATGGACTCCGGAAGTTTCAGCGATTTTACGCAATAATTGCAAATTCATTGCCGGAACAGCCGAATAGATAGATCGCCACGCAGCAAAATCCTTTACTGCAAAGGCGACCGTACCATCGGGATAATGCCCCAGTGCGGTGGCGCTTGAGTCATCAACCTGAAACACCGGAGAAATCACCGCCGGGTGTAAATTTGCGACCTGTTTATTAGCAAATTCTTTAACCCCGAATGTTATTCCGGTCAGGCCTTTAGTCAAGGGATTGTCAAGATTGTCAATCTTCAGTGTCATTAATTCACTTTTAACTTTAGCTTTTACTTTGATACCAATAAGTTTATTAATATTCCGTACACTGCGGTTTATTCCCATCTCGACATATCCGGGAGCGTAGAACCATAATAGGGTTCGCTTATCCGCTTTCAGCTTATCGAGCCCGGCCCGCTGCTTCGCATTGACGGCAAACGAATTAACGAAGATTGCCAATCGATAATCTTGCGGTAATGAGTGATCCTCAAGGTCACTCATCAAATAAATATCATAAGGCGCCCCCAGGCGATTCAACTCTTGCCAGATTAAATTCACAACCAGGCTGTCATAAATCGCCGGCGTATAGTACAAATCTTCAAATCTTGGGGTTTCGAGACTGATAAAGACGGCAATTTGTGCAGTGGATTTTGTATTTTTTGATATGGCAGTCTGGAATTGCCGGTTAATTTCCTTAATAAGCTGGCGGGCCTGGGGGTGCTCAAACCAGCCCACGCCGCTGCGTCCGGAAGTACTTTCACTCATATCAGCCAGCCAAGTGCCGGAGTTGGCGGCAAGCCAAGTACCCATATCCCGCTTGATGCAGGCATCGGTTTCCTGGAAACTACGGTGACGGCCGAAAAGCTTGGGACCAGAAATCCACGTCCGGTAATCGCCGTCGGCGATATAAGCCTTATTGTTTAGCCGCATCGAGGCAATGGGGAAATAGATATTATATGAGTTTCCCGCCAGGCGGTAGGCATAATCTGGAGCACCTAAAAAAATATCCACATTTTTATCCCGCATAACCTCGGCAAAGTCCCAATTGCCATTCTGATTGCGGGCTCCGATTGCATTCAGCGCCCGTAAATGGGTAATGTTGTAACCATAGTGAATCATTACTAATGCCCGGTTTTGAGTCTCATCCTTAACTAATTTACAGAGACGACGATTAAAATCGCCTAAAAGAGCAGGAAGAAATTCATAGTAATCAATAGCCGGTTGCTGGGTTTCCGGATTGCGGAAAAGAGAATTGCCGTCACCGGATGCTGATAGTTCTGCCATTACGGGGCTGGCCGTCTCAAAGGTAATAGTGGAATTATGCCATGCTTGACGGAGTTTCTCCAGAGTTTTATATTTATTACGCAACCACGCCTGATAAGCCTTAATCGCTTGAGGATTAAAGTCCCCCATCGTTAATTTACTGCGGTCAGCTTGCCAAACATTATCCTCCACACCTCCCAACCCGGAATCCATGATCCCACAGGTCATCGGCATATAGCCAATAACGTTATGACTATAGGGCTGAGCTTGGACATGCGCAATAAGTTTTTGCATATACTCTTTGGTATCATCCCAATATCGTTGAGAGGCAAAAGACACCGGCCCGCGCTTTCCCTGGGCAGTAAGCAGACAATCTTCGGGATATTTTTTCCGCCAGTCTAAATTTGGACGCAAATCAGGTCCCACAAAAATCAGAGCAGCCGGGTCGATATTCAGCAAGGCTCGAATTTGCTGATCAAGGAAAGTAAAGTCATTCTGCCATAGATTTTTATCTGGTTTGATACATACCGGATACATCAGAATTTGATGAACATTGAGTCCAGTTTGTGATCGGTTGTAAAAGCGATCCAGTGAGTTTTGGGGCATTGACCGCCAAAGAAATAATGGTTTGGGTTCGCCATTGAGTTCCATTGCCCATTGCCCATTGATTTTTACCAATTTACCGACCCCTTGAGTTAAAGATTTAACCTCTGGCGCTTTCTTCAACTCCACTTGACTGCTGGAGATCAAAACTTCACTGCCATCCTTGATTCTTTTCGCGAAAATCTTTACTGGCTGCTTGCCAGCCGGTATAAATTCAGGAAGTTCAAGGGTGGTATCGATATTTTCCAGTTTATCTACTGTCCACTTGCCAGTCGGGGGGGATGCTTCAATGACATATTCAGGGAGCATAAATCTGCCATAGTTCCGTTGAGTTGACTCTTCTCCAATGTTGACGACAAAAACATAATCATCGCTTACGGGTTGTTTAATCTTAACTCCGAAGCTAATTTTTAAATTACCGTTTTCCAATTCAAACCGCGAATCACTCACCATAAATTTAGCATTATTTGCCAATTTTGTATAGCCGATTCTGCCCCACGGCCCTCCGGGAGGAGCAGATAACTCGGCGGCAGCCACCCACTTGGAATCGTCAAAGTCGGGCTGTTCCCAGCCTTCAATGCGTTTATTTGTGGATTTCCATTCTTTACTGGTAGCTATATATTTGATGTCATTGGCGGTAGCAATAGCCAATTCCGTGATAAATTCTCCATGCCCCCAGACGCTTGGATTGCTGCCCAGCATGGCTTCTGCAGAGATTACATTACGTCCTGGTTTAAGATATTTTTTTACCTGAACCGGCACAATAAGGGTTGAACCGGTAGATACTTTTTGACCATTCAGGTAAATAGCGAAAAAATCATTGGAACGACTCTGTATGAGCGCTTCAATAACTTCATCCGCATCCTTCAAGTCAAATGATTGACGGAAAAAACGCGGTTCATTGGGTATATACAAATTATCAACTTCGGGATACCAGATATAACAGCCATGCCAGTAACTATCAGTACTACCCAGAATATACTGCTGGGGACCCAGAAATTTTACCTCTCCAACTTCTAAACCGGGACTGAAATTCTCCAATTCCAAATGAACAGACCGGCTGGCGGTCACGGGGATTTTGATTTTTGTTTCACTGGTTTCAGTAATTAATTTCCAGTTCTCTTTTTGTGGAACAAAAACCTTAATAATACCTTTCGGATCAGTTTTTTTTAACGTTAATTCAATTTGGCTGATCTTCACCGGCGCCCGCCAGAAAAATTCAAGGTAATGTGATTTTTCATTGGGCATGGGACGCCAACAGGTATCGCTTTTACCATCAATTAAATTGTCGGGATACGCATCGGTGTAATTGGCAAACGAGGAGGATAGCACATAAAAAGTATTATCCTTCAGTTCCATAAGCTCCCCGGCAGGCAAGCTCCCGCCCAGTCCAATCAGACCGGCCAAAACTAATGATTTAACCATTATTCATATCCAATTTTAAAAGTTTAGTTTTATTTTGTGAGAAACATCTATTGCGGCAACTGATATTTTAGCCAGCCACCAAAAGAGTCAGCTATCTGCCGATATCCGGCAAGTCCGGGATACAGACCATTATTTTGATGTAATATCTTTTCATAATTTACAGCATAAACGTTGATAGCATAATTATTGTCAGCGGTTTATTAAATCATTCCGGTTTATAACATCGTATCATTGGAGAAAGTCAATTCTCAATGAACTCAATTTCATCTGAGAACACGAATTGCCCACCCCTTGTAACCGTCAATCGAACGTAATGTCCTGTTGCGCTTAGTCCTTGATTTTTATCGCGATGGACATTATATGTTCCATACGCCGGTGGAGCACCGTTTCCCGCATTGCTTAAGCTTATCAGGTCGCCAACTTTCGCTATTTTTTCATTTGAACGTAGTATATTGATTATTTTGATGAGTTATAATGCTTGAACGCATCATTACCATTATTTACTGCAGGATACATAAGTTTGGCATAACTAAGCGTTCCGACATGTCCGTCTGCATACAAGCTATTCTCATTGTTATTATGCCGCGTGGAAAGGTTCAATGAGGCATTAGCGGGAAAACAGCCGCGGCAGTACACCATGTTGTTATATCCACGTCCTAAGGTTTCATCTGCTTCCATATAATCAATTGCGGCTGATGGCTGCGTTAGCCTGCCATATTTAATGCAGATTCTGGTCGGAGTCTGTCCATGCATGGTATGCATATTATTATCGTTCGTAAAAACCACGCCATAACCAAGAATCTTATTTCCCCATGCATCCCGCAAAGCATGCGCCTGGCTGGGGCAGAACAATGCTTTAGCAACCTTGCTCATATTGGTATTGGCTGCAATAATACCAGGGCCGCCGCCAATGTGAATATTCAGCAGGCTTGCCCACATCTGGCTGTCGCCAGGACGCATATAGGGTATGGTAAAGTCATTGTTTTCCAGCGCATAAGTTTGTACGCCAAGGCCGATCTGTTTTAAGTTTGAAGCGCATTGTATTCCTTTCGCTTTCTCTCTCGCTTTATTTAATGCAGGCAACAGCATTGACGCAAGAATTGCGATGATAGCTATCACAACGAGGAGTTCAATTAGTGTGAATTTTCTGCATTTACGGCTAAGTCTCTCTGGCTGGACTGTTGCATTATTAATCGTTCTCATAAATAAACTCCTTTGTTCCATTATTTTTCTCATAAATCAGTTTCCCGCATGGGTGACGTTTTTATCATTATAAACAACATTATACGTCAAATAATCGACAAAGTCAATCATAATTACTTATTATTATTAAAATTTCTTAATTATACGAATAAATAAAATATGTAGTAAATACTTGACTTATGGCATTGTTAATGATATATTATACGTATAATATATACATTATTCATATAACTAACTAGATCATTAACACTATAGAAGTTGTTAGGATTAAATCCATTTTTCCAAGTAACCCCTAATCCAGTATCACCAGTTGCTCCAGTTGC
>CAIJKT010000277.1 GCA_903821255.1 uncultured Lentisphaeria bacterium
AGGACAGCGCGAACTATTTTGTGATTCTTCGGTGCTGCAAGAGATCTGAAAGCAAAGACAAAGGCGCTGTCTGAACTGAATAATGTTATGCTAAACAAATGCTAAACGATATTGCAGAGGAAAATATCTTTTAAACTTTGATTTTTATTGAGTAAATCTGCTGAAAATGTTGTTATGACGAGCTATATTATACCGTTATTGTTATTAGTAGTTTCATTTACGTTTACTATAAGGATATGCGTTGAAGTTGAAGCCGCAAACGGGCGGCGCATTGACGCAACACGATAAAATGCAAGAGAACATGGTGCGCTACAAGGAACTGTACCGCTTCGTCAAGCCCTATCGCGGCCTTATCGCTGTCTGCGTAGTTTTTCACATGTGCAGCACCTGCCTGGGACTGCTCATGCCCTGGGTCATGAAAATCATCATCGACAAGGCGCTGGGCGGCTCCGACCTGAGTCTGCTTTATGTGCTGCTCGGCGGCGTCATCCTGCTCTACTGGGTCCGGGCTTTCTTCTGGTACACCAGCAACTACTTTACGCATTATCCGGTGCTGCGGATGCTTTTCGACCTCCGCGTCAAACTGTTCAAACACCTCCAGAGCCTTTCGCTGCGCTTTTACCAGGAGTACCGGACCGGCAAACTGATCTCGAACATCCTGACCGACGTTTCGGTACTGCAGGGTATGGTTTCGACTGTAATCGTCGGGATGGCCTCCAGCATGTTCGCCCTGATTTTCGTGACCTGCGCGCTGATTTTCCTCAGTCCGACGCTTTCGCTGGTCTGCCTGTTCGTGCTGCCGGTGGTCTATTTCGTCTTCTCCCGTTTCAAACGCACCTTGAACCGCAGATCCATGGCGCTGCGCGAACATATGTCCGAAGTTTCCGCCAACCTGGCCGAAGTCATCAACGGCATCAAAGTGGTCAAATCCTTCGGCAAGGAACGGACTGAAAACCGCAATTTCATCGGCATGCTCAAACCCACCTTTGATATGTCGCTTGAACTCGCCATGAAGAATACCACGCTGGCGATAATCATGGACCAGCTTGGCATCTATACCCACGTTACCGTCCTCGGCATTGGCGGTTATATGGTTTCCAGGGGGAATCTGACCATCGGGAGCCTGGTCGCCTTTTACTCCTATATGCAGATGTTCTTCGGACTGGTGGCCACCATGACCAACTTTGCGCCGGCCATCAGCGATGGTTCCGTAAGCGCCGAGCGCCTGCTCAAACTCATGGGCGCTGTACCGGAAATCAAGGAGAACGAGCATCCCATCCGCATGGCGCATTCGAAAGGGCATGTGCTTTTTGAAGACGTCGGATTCCATTACGCCGTGAACCGCCCGGTATTGAATTCATTCTCCCTTGATGTGACTCCCGGACTGAAGGTGGCGCTGGTCGGGCCCTCCGGCTCCGGCAAATCAACGATCGCCAGCCTGCTCATGCGTTTCTTCGACGTCAACCGCGGCAGGATTCTGCTCGACGGGGTGGACAGCCGCGAACTCAGCATCGACTCTCTCCGCCGCAACGTCGGCATTGTTCTTCAGGAGTCTTTCCTGTTCAGCGGCACGATTGAGGAAAATATCCGCTACGGCAAACAGGACGCCACATTCGAAGAGATCGTCGAAGCCGCAAAGATGGCCAACGCTTACGAGTTCATCCGTGATCTGCCCCACGGCTTTAAGTCCGAGGTAGGCGAAAACGGCGTATCCCTCTCCGGCGGCCAGAAACAGCGGATGGCCATTGCCCGCGCCGTGCTGCACAACCCGGCGGTGCTGATCCTTGACGAGGCCACCAGCGCACTGGATACCGTCTCCGAGTCGGTCGTCCAGCAGGCTCTCGACAAACTCATGGAGGGGCGCACCACCATCATTATTGCGCACCGCCTCTCCACCGTGCGCAATGCGGATATAATTGTCGTGCTCAAAGACGGCAGCATTGTTCAGCAGGGCAGCCACGAACAGCTTCTGCTTGCCGACGGCGTCTATCGCGAACTCTATGCCATGCAGCTCAAGGAGCAGAAGGAGAAGGATACTGACGCTCCCGAATTCGGGCTCGGCGAATACGAAGCCGCCGCCCACCATCCGGCGGGCAGGGAAAGGAGTTGATCTATGGCGTCTCCCGGTAATAAATCCAGGCTGAATTGGAAGATACGCATCTTCGTCATCTTCGGTTTCATCATCGCTTTTATGATAGTTTGCGGAGTGGTCTCGCTGTTCCTCATCGAGATTGAGGACGTCATCTATGCCGACGGCAAAATCATGCCCGAACTTCCCAGCGATATCGTCGGCCATGTCGACGGCCGGGTCGTCAAACTTAACTGCCAGGAGGGCGACGACGTCAAGCAGGGCGATGTCATCGCGGTTATCGACTCCATCCAGTACGAGGAGGAATATGTTTCGAGCAACTCCGCATTTAAGGAGCTTGAGGCTGAACGGGAGGTCAAGAAAGCCGAACTGGCGGCGCTTGAGCGCAATCCGCTGCCCAAGGAGTTCTGGTACGCCGAGACCAACCTGAATGAGTGCAAGGAGAAGGCTGCAATGTCTTCCGACCGGCTTGAACGCTATGTGAGACTCTATAAAATCAACGCCATCTCCCAGAAAGACTTCGAATCCACCAAAATCGAGAACATTCAGGCCCTGGCCGATCTCTCCCGCGCCCTGGAGAACCAGAGCAAGGTCAAAAGCGGCCTGGGCGAAAAATATATTGAAAAGGCCCAGCGCGATATCGACCTGGTGCAGGCGAAGCTCGACGGACGCAAGGCCGCGCGGGACCTCGCCGCCAAGCATATCGCCGAATGTAAAATCGTCGCCCCGGCCTCCGGCCGGATTGTCAATATGCCATGTAAATACACCATGTATGTCGAAAAAGGCAAAGTTGCAGTCAAGATGGCCACGGGAGCCATGCTGAAAGGCCTCGCATATGTTGACGAGGCCGTCGGGAGAAAGGTTCGTCAGGGGCAGGACGTGCGTATTTCCAGCGGCGTCTTCAACCGCTTTGAATTCGGCAACTTTTACGGTAAAGTCGAGCGTATCCGCGACGTTCCGGAGGAAGTGAAAGACTCCGCATCCCTCAAATACCCGGTCGAGATAATTGTTGATCCGGAGGGCAGAACGCTGAAGCTGGGTTCCAGCGCCCAGTTCGCCATTGTAACCGGACACGAACCGGTCATCTACTCCCTCCTCGGCATTTCCAAAGAGGACTTCAAAAACCGGCGGGAACGGGCAAGTTTGAAGCAGTCACCGCCCGTCGGGCGCTAAGAAGCGCTATATCGGTTTTGGCATTTTTCCATATCTTCCGGCGACTTCCATGATTTCCAAATTATGAAAAATCTCCTTGATTCTTTTGATTTTTGAAATCTTGTGCATATATTAAACACTGCTAATCGAAATCAACCTTAAACAGAGAGGTAAAAATATGGCTGATACAACCGGAATGAAAATGAATCCGCTGGAAAACAGACTTCGCGGCAGACTGCCGAAAGTCGGAATCCGTCCCGCTATTGACGGCAGACGCATGGGCGTCAGGGAATCGCTGGAAAATCAGACGATGGGCATGGCGAAAGCCGCCGCCGCGCTGATCAGCAAGCATCTTCGCCACGCCAACGGCATGAAAGTGGAATGTGTGATTGCCGATACCTGTATCGGCGGTGTCGCCGAAGCCGCGGCCTGTGCCGATAAATTCGCACAGGAAGGCGTCGGGGTCTCCCTGACCGTCACGCCCTGCTGGTGCTACGGCGGCGAAACCATGGATATGGACC
>CAIJKT010000278.1 GCA_903821255.1 uncultured Lentisphaeria bacterium
TGACGAAGAGAGGAAAATCATTATTTCAAAAAGTTGAGTCGCAATATTTTAAAATAAGAAGCAATAAAAGAAGTAAATTGATGAATGTATGCACAAAATACAAAAATAAAGTGGACAGACCCCGAAATCTGTGCGGGGTCTGACCCCATTATTTATACTTTTTGTACATAGAATATTGAAATTACTTGAATAATATCATATTAAAGATATATTTTAAGGTGTTTTTATTGATTTAAGCTAAAAATTGATTGAGGTGATTATGCCAAGAAGAATTAGAGGCTGGATTGACGGAGCTTGTTATCACATAACCCACCGTTGCCACAAACGGGAGTATCTGTTCAAGTTCGCCAAATACCGCGAGATTTATCTGCGGCAACTGTGGGAGATGAAGCAGCGGTTCAAGGTAGACATACTGGACTACATGATAACCAGCAATCATGTTCATCTGCTCCTGACTGCCCGGCATGGCGGGGATATCTCCGGGGCGTTGCAATTTCTGCACGGCGCGGTCGGACAGAAGTATAACGCGCTTAAAAAGCGGCAGGGGGCATTCTGGAGCGACCGGTTTCATGCCACCCGTATTCAAAGCGGGGATCATCTGAGACGCTGCTTGTTTTATATTGACTTGAATATGGTTCGCGCCGGAGCGGTGGAGCATCCGGCTGAATGGACGCATTGCGCCATTCATGAACTGCTTGGAAAACGGCAGCGTTACTTGATTGTCAATATGAAACGTCTTTTGCAATGCCTGGATATCAGCTCAAAGAAAGCATTCAGAACGTGGTATCTGAAAACTTTAGATGAAAAGCTGGCTTGCATTTCGCATGACCGCGAGGAATATTGGAGTGAAGCCATTGCGGTAGGCGATCCTGACTGGTTACAGAAGGCCGCCAGGGAGGCCGGAATTAAACGATATGTGGTCAAAGACAACAATGCGGATGACAAAAATGCTTATATCAGTTTTATGGCAGGAAAAAATTAATTTAAAACCTATTTATATATTAAAAATATGGTATAATATGTACAAAACTATAGTAAATATGGGGTCAGACCCCGCTAAGGAAATGGGGTCAGACCTGGGGTGTTAAATCTGTGCGATTTTGCTTGATTTTTATTCACCCTATTTTTTGTTCTTGAGCTTAAATGCTTGTTTCCGCTTCGCAAGCAGGCTCTCGCCAATGTTTGCCTTGAGCCATGCCCTGACATCGTCAGCGGAAACGCTTTCCATCGCCGTCCTTACTTCATCATAATCAACGTTACTGGTAAAAACTGGAATTGTCAATGCAGCTCTGCCTATTTCTTTCATCGGACTTCTGCCGGAAAAGTTCTTATATTTTCCGAATACCGATTCTATAATATCGGAACATCCGGGATAGACTCCGCTAATCTCCGCGCACTCCTCTTCGATATACGCAAGCACTTCGTCTTTAACAGTTTTTAGTCTGGCAGTCTCTATTTTCAAGGGGCTTATGGATTTGTTAAAATTATCCTTTGTCCGTTTGCTGAACCCGTTATTCCTTACTTCTCTTTTTATTGCATTAAGAATATCAAGCATTATTCTCCACTGCCTGATATGCGGTTCATACGTTTTCAGCCAGGAAAGTTTGGCGGTAAATTTTTCAGCTTCCGGCCTCGACATAGACTTGGTTTTCTGCTTTAATATCATTTCCGCCCA
>CAIJKT010000279.1 GCA_903821255.1 uncultured Lentisphaeria bacterium
ACCTGCGGCAAATGCGAAGTGGTGCTGGAGAGCGGTTCGTTCATGATTGAGAAAAACCGGATCGACGTCCTGCCCGGCCATCCCATCATTGCCAAAGCCTGCCGCTCCGCCGCTTTAAAGGACGACTGTGTGATCATGGTGCCGGCAAAGGCCATGGCCGCCGGCGGCGTCCAGAGCTCGCATCAATATAAAGTCAAAGCGCTGGCGATAAATTCTTCAGTCCGCGGGCTCTCCGCCGCAATTGACATCGGCACCACCACCGTCGCGGTTTCCCTGGTCGATTCCGAACGCGGCAGAATCATCGGCTCCGCCTCAAATTACAACCGTCAGATTCATTACGGCGACAACGTCATTTCCAGAATCGCCTTCGCGGACGAATCTAAAGAGAATCTGCGCACCCTGCAGCAGTGCGTTATCGCCGAAACCATCAATCCACTCATCCGCGGCATCTGCGAAAAAGCCGGTATCTGCGAGAAGGAAATCAAGCAGGTCAGCATCGCCGGCAATACGGTTATGACCCATCTCTTCTTCGGCATTTCTCCTGCCGGCATCGGCGTCATGCCGTTTGAACCGGCGGTAAAAGTTTTCCCTGTAGTTAAGGCCGCGACGCTGGCGATGGCGGCCAATCCGGACGCTCCGGTGATCGCCGTTCCCGCCGCTTCCGGCTATATCGGCGGCGACGTCGTGGCCGGGGTTGAAGTCTCCGGCATTCAGAGCAATTCCGGACTCTCCGTGCTGCTGGACATCGGCACCAACTGCGAAACCGTGCTGTTCGACGGCAGGAAGCTTTTTTCCTGCGCCTCGGCGGCCGGGCCGGCATTTGAAGGCGCCGGGATCGGCTGCGGCTGCCGGGCGGCGGCGGGCGCGATTGAACGCATCTCTTTCGGCAGCAGCCTGGACTTCAGGATTTCGGTCATCGGCAACGTACAGCCGACCGGGATCTGCGGTTCGGCCATGATTGACTTTGTCGCCGAAGCCAGGAACTGCGGACTGCTCAATGAAATGGGCCGGTTTGATCTGCAAATGCTGGCGCAGGCAGGCAGATTGATGAAACTGAACGGCAACATCAATGCCTGCCGGATCAGCTCCGCCCCGGATGTTTACATCTCCGAAAAGGACATTGAACAGATATTGAAAGCCAAATCGGCGGTCTACGCCGGACTTCAAACCCTGTGCGGAACTCAAGGCTGCAAATTCAGCGATATCACCCGGCTTTACCTGGCGGGCGGATTCGCCCAGTACATCAATGTGGACAACGCCGTAAGAATCGGAATGCTCCCTGCAATCGAGCGGGAAAAATACGACGTCATCGGCAATAGTTCGCTCGCCGGGGCCGTCCTGAACGCCATTGATCTGGACGCCGCGCCGCGAATGCTGAAGATCTCCCGGAATATCCAGGACATCGTGCTCAACACGGTCCCTGAATTCGAGTACAACTACATCGACGCCCTGATGCTTCCGTAAGCTGCCGCCGAAACACGGACATAACGGACGGCAATACCAACCGGACAACCTCCCGCACTCCGACACTTTGGAGTGTGTTTGAACATGGCACATTTTGTCTTTCATCTACAGACTCCGGTTTTCCTGTCTATTCTTAAGCAGCCGCTGACGCTCCTGTCTCGACATTTTAGAGAACCGCCGGGCGGAGACCTTGCCGGAGTGCGGGAACTGGGAGAACTGGGAAGACTGGGAAGACTGGGAAGACTGGGAGGATGCCGCGCCCGACTCCGACACTTTGGAGTGTGTTTGAGCGGAGGCTGTTTCGCCCATGCGGCCAGCATTAACTGACGGACAGCCGTCCGACTCCGACACTTTGGAGTGTCGTTGAGCGGAGGCTGTTTCGCCCATGCGGCCAGCATTAACTGACGGACAGCCGTCCGCGCCAGCCAACCAGTATTTAATCGCTTTCAGATTGGGCGGAAGCTGGCGTTCGGTG
>CAIJKT010000280.1 GCA_903821255.1 uncultured Lentisphaeria bacterium
ACCCTGATTTACCGGCTGGGCGATGATGAATTTCCGGCTGAGGCGGAAGTGTTGTTCGATGCGTCGGCAAAACGGATTTTTGAAGAGGAAGATGCGTCGGTAGTAGCCGGCAGAATCTGCATCGGGTTACTCTAACACGGGATTATTCATAATGAACCTTTTTGTCATCGCCGGTTTTCTAGGTTCAGGCAAAACTTCATTATTACTGTCTGTCGCCAAAGCCGTCTCGGAGTCCGGGCGGAAAATGGCGATAATTGAAAATGAAGTCGGCAAGGTCGGCATTGATGATATTGTATTGCGGGAGGAGGGGTTGCAGGTGCGGGAGATTTATTCCGGCTGCATCTGCTGTTCGCTGCGCATCGACCTGATTAATACGCTGCTGGAACTGGAGCGGGAAATGCAGCCCGATGTTGTATTCCTTGAACCGTCAGGCGTGGCGTCGCCGCGACAGGTGCTGCTGGCATTGAACGGTTATGGCGGCGAGATTCACCGCAGGCATGTCGCCGTGGTGATTGACGCGGAACGCTTCCTGCGGCTGGCCGATCTGAATATCCCGATAATCGCCGACGGGATTGAAATTGCGGATATTCTGGTAATCAACAAAACCGACCTGGTTGATGCGGCAGGCTTGGAGGCGGTGTCGCGCAGAATCAGCAAGATCCGCCCGGACGTTAAAATCATCTGCGTTTCGGCGCTGAACAATGTCAATGTAAATCTGCTGGTCGAAGAATTCATCAATACTCCGTTCAAACATAAGGCGGAAGAAAAAATATCGCCTTTAAGCCGTATGCGGCAGGGTATGCAGCCGGTTCCGGTTGCCAGAAGTTATACTTTAGATGCAAACGGCAAACTGGCGCATGAATTTTTCAGCGCGCAGTTAGCTGAAATATTGAGAAATATCGCGGAAGACCTGGAGCTTGCCGCCTGCAAAGCCATCGGCCATATCAAAGCGGTGGTCAAAGCCGCCGAAGGCGGATATCTGATGGTCAGCGTTACCGCGACCGGCAAAACCCCGGATATTAAAGGCCGGCTTCCCGCCAGGATATCGCAATTGAAAATAGCATTGAATGTAATTGTTTACGGTATAAATTTAAATACAGTGGAAGCCATCGTGGATGCCAGATTCGGCGAGGACGGATTGAGGCGGGCTTTGCCCGCAAAATCGGAGAAGTCTGAAGCCGGGAGCCGGGATGTGGACGCGGGACAGGATATTTTCACGCGGAGGCGCGGAGACGCGGAGTAAAACATGGGGAAACATTTTTTTAATTTGGCAACGCCAAAATAAAAAAAACTTCACAATTTTGCCCCGGTTATTTCTCATCTCCGCGTCCTCCGCGCCTCCGCGTGAGACACGGTTCTCTGTTCCATGACTTCCGGATTTTTTAAAATGAGGTGATATTATGACTGATTTCAGATGCCCCGGACAGGATATGCGGTATTGGAAGCCTGAGGATATTTTTACTTTGAAATGTCCGCATTGTGAAAATGAAATTGAATTTTTCAAAGATGAACCGTTCCGGATCTGCCCCGCCTGCAAAGAGGAAGTCCGCAATCCTAAAATCAACCTGGGCTGTGCCAAATGGTGCAAATTCGCCAAAGAATGCCTTGGTCCGCTGGCTGACCAGTACACCAATGTCGCCTCCATGTGCGACCGGCTGATTGCCGAAATGAAAAACGTGTTCGGCGATGATAAAAAACGCATTGACCATGCGCTGAAAGTCCTGAATTTTGCCGAAGAAATCCTGAAAACCGAAAACGCCGATCCGCTGGTGGTGAAGGCTGCCGCGATCCTGCATGACATCGGAATTCATGAGGCCGAGCGCAAATACAATTCCGCCGCCGGCAACTATCAGGAGATTGAAGGCCCCCCGATTGCCGCGAAAATCCTGGAACAGCTCGGCTTGCGCAATGACGCGATTGAGCATGTCTGCCGGATCATCGGTTCGCATCACAGCGCCAGGAATATCGACACCCCGGAGTTCCGCATC
>CAIJKT010000281.1 GCA_903821255.1 uncultured Lentisphaeria bacterium
CAGAGCAGATGGCGTTTGGGTTCCAGGGGTTTGTTGCGGATCGGCATTAATACGTCCTGCACGAAAATCGTTCCCCAGGAATGCAGATAGCTGTTGTCGCAACTGATGGCGCAAGCCACGATGACGGCGGCAAACAGCCCCATCATTCCCACCGGCAGCACATTGGCCAGGAACAGCGGCACGGTCATTTGCTTCTGTATCTGCGGATCGGCAATCGCGGAAATCTGCGCGTGAATCGGTGCCGCTATTTCGGCAAATTTCGGGAGATGCAGCACGGCATAGGCCGCAAGCGGAATCAGCAGCATGCACAATCCGGACGCGATCTGCCGCCAGGAGCCGATGATTCCGGCCATCTGCGCCTCATGGGGGGTTTTGGCGGCGGCATTGAATCCGGAATTGCCCTGCCATGATCTGGCATTGTAGATCATGCTGAAAACTCCAATCAGGAAAAACCAGATGCTGAAATCCTGCGCGTCTCCGGTTTTGAACGGATTCAGCATGGACTTTCCGGCCGGGGCAGTCAGCAATCCGGCAATAACGTCGTTCCACTCAAATTTGAACATCATGAAGCACATGAGAATCAGGAAAATCAACATCAGCAGGATACCCTGGTAAAAGTCGGCGATCATGATGCTGATCTGGCCTCCGGTACAGGCAATGAACAGCGCAATGCTCATGTATCCGGCCATAACCAGCGGCAACGTCGCCATTTCGAAGTTGCCGAGATGAAAATGCTCCGGCAATCCGAAAAAATAGACAATGACACGCGCGGTGATCAGCGGGAAAATCCCGTAATTGAACACGCCCGACACCCAGCAGAGGAAACCGGCGAAATACCGGAACTGGCGGCTGTAGCGCATTTCAAAAAACTGTGCCAGGGTCAGGGCGCGGGTCTGCCGGAAACGATAAATGATAAACCCGGAAATGCCGAGGATAAGTCCGATCGGCATCCCGATCATACCCCACCATTGGGTTGGCAAGCCGGAATTGTACACCATTTCCCAGACCGCGATGATCGAAATGGCACCGCCGAAACCGCTGGAAACAGTCAGCATATAACGGCCGGCCAGACGGTTTGCCGCCAGGAAGTCCGCCACGCTTTTCATATATTTTCTGGTATAAAGCGTAATGAACAGCAGTGATCCCAGCAAAAAAACAATTATCGACCAGTCAATCCAGTGCATTTTCATTGATTAAGAACTCCTTCGGGTTTATTATCAAATCTTAATTGATCAAATTGCGTACCGCCGCCGGCAATGAATGCATTCAATTTTCCGCAGGCGCCGTCCGGATAATTGATCCACGGTTCCGGCGTTATGAGGCCGTGATCACATACTCTCAGCCCTGCGAATCAAAATGTCCGTAACTTGCGGCCATTGCCTTTACCTTTAAATATTTCTCAATATATTTTTTCAAAACATTAATTTTATATCACAAACAATCTAAATACAAATCAACTACAGCATGATTTTGAATAGATTTTCGGGCAGGCATCGCATTTTGGTGCTGATGTAACATTTTCCAGCGAATTCTCTATCGTTATTTCAACCCGAAAATCTTTTCGAGCGCCAGTAAATGTCCGCGCATTGCGGCATAGGAGCAATGCGAACTTCTAGGCGGATATTGGAATTTGCCGGAATTCAGAATATGATCCGCGGCGCGCTTATTCAGCGTTCCCCGGGCAGTACTGAGCTGTCCCCAGAATCCGCCGTCGCCATGAATTTCCGTATTCGGCTTGCTTAAATTATTCAGCCATTCGTCCGGGAAAAAAAACAGCCAGCGCGGATTGGAATTCAACCAGGTAAAAGTGCGCAAAGTGTCGTAGTGATATTCATCTTCGCTTTTATCCAGCAGCGTATTGAAGCAATTGATCAAATATGCGGTTTCATTCAGAATTGATTTTGGCGCAATTGCATTGCTGATATGGAAGTTGCAATGGTTCCTGGGCAGTTCCGCCAGCGGGGAGTCGTACTTCAGGCTTCCGGCATTATAACCCTCGGGCGGCTGCAAAGTCGCCGGATAACTGTTTGATGCGTAACTCTCCGCAAATTCCTTCGTTGCCGTCAGCATGGCGCAGACAAATTCCTCTTCAACCGCCCATTGCTGTCCGCATAATGCGGCGACTTCTTTGAACCATCCGGTTTGCTGATAATCAAAGGTATTCAGTCCGAGCAGATACACCCACAGGGCCTGCCGCTTAAGTATTTCAAGCATGGAAAGTTCAGGACAAACCAACTGCCGCCGGAAAGTAAAACGGTATGCGGTTTCGCACATTCCAAGAATATATTCCCGGTGCTCGTCCAGGCTCTTTACAGTATCACGGCTCATTGCGCTGCTCCTTCTTTTGCCCATTTGATTATGTTTGCGGCATTGTCACGGACAATTGCCGGAATTTTCGAACTCCAGGAACAATTCTGTTCCACTTCACGCCAGAATTCATTCCATACGGTAATGCAATCGATAATATCCTGATGATAATTGGCCCGCCCGTAACAGGCGTCAACCCCGAAAACTATTTTATCGGCAATGGTGCCGGACCGGCCGCCGCGCAGACTGGCGGCGCTGTCAATATTTTCTTTCATCAACTGCCGGTAAAGCGTCCTCATTCCGCCGCTGATGTCAATGCAGAGATTTGGCGTCCAGGATGCCGCCAGCAGCAGTTCATTACTCCATGGAACACCGAAATGCGCGGCAATCGCAGTCAGTTCCGGGAAAGCGCAGGCCAAATTATACAGGTTGGCCGGTGCCATATTGGCGGGATGACAGGATAGGCCGGCGGGCCGTTCCGCCAGCGGCGGCGAGCTGACCATGCCGGAGTGAAATACGACCGGCAGCCGATAAGAAGCAATCCGCTCATAATATGGGAAATAACTGTCATGGTCATACGCCAGCGGGGGGTAAATCGCTTTGAAACCGCAAAATCCGCGTTCCACCATCCGGTCAACCTGATCCGCCGGCTGCCGGAAATCCAGATAAGCGAACGGCAGAAACAGACCAGGATAGCGGGCGGCGACTTCAAGCATTTCTTCTGCTGTAGCCACATTGCATCCTGCGATCTTTAATTCTTCCGGCAAACCAAGCAGCCAGACTTGTTCGAAAATGCCGCATTCGGCGATTCTGTCCAAGTCCTGCGCTCCAGCCAGCAAATGGCCATGAGTATCAATTATTTTCATTTTTTTTACTGCTTATACATTTCTTTAAAAGAGGGCGCAGGCCTTCTAAAAACTAAAAAAGTTTTTATCAGAGTCCTGCAATAAGTGCCCGCGCCGGCAACTTATGGCGAAGCGATTACTTACTCTTCCTTTTGAAGTCATATACATATACAGCCCTTTTTTTATTTACCAAAATTTTTTAAAATAAAATACATGGGAAAATCGTGATTTATCAATAGTTCCAGCGCAATACCGGACACTGCCGCTATTTAAGAAAGCGTCCATAATTTTTACCCGCATTATATAGAGCTTCTATATTTTCCACCGGAGTACACGGAGCAAGGTTGTTTGCTGCTATTAAAGTAAATCTTTTCCCTTCCATCACACCTGATTCACAGATTCTGCGCACTTCGCCGTCAATTTGCCCGGGGGATCCGTCCTTGACCAGCATAATCGTCGGCCCGCCTTGAATTATCACGTCCGGCCCTAATTCACGGCGCAATTTCCCATGATCCACCGGAAAGCCGGTATCGAATGAGATGACATTGAACTCGTCAGCGAGAAATTTAAAATGGTGGGTGGCGTTCCCGCAAAGATGGATTCTGCAACCGCTGCCGTCGTGAAATTCATCGAAAATGCGCTTCATATACGGCAATCGTTTTGCCAGCCGGCAGAACTTTTTAAATTTTTATCCTTTTTATGATTGCAAAAAACTAAGTCAGCATATATAATTATTACCAACGTGTAACTACACGATAATAATTTAACCGTTCAAGAACATTAATTTTGATTAAGGAAAACCAATTATGTCAGCCAGACAGCAGGATCCGAAAGTTTACCGCGGAGAAAATTGTGATCTCATAGCTTATCCGATGGGCGGCATCGGCGCCGGCATGATCTGCCTGAAAGGCTGCGGCGGCCTGTCCAATGTATCGCTGTTTCATCATCATGACAAAAATAACGAGCCTTATGCGTATGCGGCTGTCCATATTAAAGGCAGCGGCAAAACCCGCGTACTGGAAGGGCCGGTTTCGCAACGGATAATCGTGCAAAAACCGGCATCCGCACTTGGGCTGGGGAATTTTCCGTTCGGCCTGCCGCGCTATGCGGAGGCGGCATTTTCCGCGCAATTTCCGTTCGGCAATATAGAATTGAAACATCCGGACATGCCGCTGGATGTAAAACTCACCGGCTGGAGCCCGTTTATTCCGAATGATACCAAGAACAGCAGTCTGCCGGTGGCGGCTGTCGAATATACTTTCACCAACAACTCACCGGACAGGCAAACGGCGGTGTTCAGTTTCAACGCCATGAATTTTACTACGAACAAGCACACAAAAGAGAGCAGTCGTGTTCGCAAGTCGGCTTACGGTCTGGTGCTGGAGGCATTCAGGGAAGCGGATGAGTCGGGCGCGGTAAAACAACTTCCCGGCAGTTTTGCCGCATTCATCAATCTGCCCGGCGTGAAAGTCAATCCATCCTGGTTCAGAGGCGGCTGGTTTGACCAGCGCACCGCGGTCTGGCATGATACAGAAGAGGGCAGATGCCCTGAAAACGATGAATTTAACGATGATTATTCGCAAGCCAGCCAGGGCGGCACGGTGGCTTGCGAGTTCTGCCTGGAACCGGGCAGGTCAATCACCATTCCGCTGCAGTTCGCCTGGTACATGCCGGAGTCAGAGGTGAAATCAGTCCATGTAGTGGAAGAAGATGATCGCAAGAAGTACGATTGCTATAAACCGTGGTATTCGGTTGAATTTGACGGCATTGACGCTGTCAGCGACTATTGGAAAGCCAATTACGCCGGACTCAGGACAAGGACTGAAAAATTTACCCGTGCGCTTTATGCCAATACGCTGCCGCCGGAAGTGACAGATGCCATTGACGCGAACCTGACAATCCTGAAATCGCCCACTGTACTGCGGGAAAAAGGCGGCAGGTTATGGTGCTGGGAAGGCTGCTGCGACTGCAGCGGATGCTGTTCCGGCTCCTGCACCCACGTCTGGAATTATGCCCAGGCGCTGCCGCATCTGTTCCCTGAATTTGAACGCTCGCTGCGGCAGACCGAATTCAACGAAGCCCAGTTTGAAGACGGGTTCCAGAATTTCCGCCATAATCTGCCGATCTCCCAGGCGGCAAAGAAAATGCCTCACGCCGCCTCTGACGGTCAGCTCGGAGGATTGATGAAGCTGTATCGCGAATGGCGGATCAAAGGCGACGACGCCTGGCTGAAAGAGTTCTGGCCCAAGGCTAAAACCAGCCTCAACTACTGCATTGCAACCTGGGACCCGGCACATGCGGGAGTGCTGGTTGAGCCGCATCATAACACTTATGACATCGAATTCTGGGGACCGGACGGCATGTGCTCCAGCTTTTATCTCGGCGCGCTGAAAGCCGCGTCGCTGATGGGAGCGCATCTCGGCGAAGCAACTCCATTGTACGATGAACTTTACGCCAGGGGACGCAAGTATCTTGAGAATGAACTGTTCAACGGCGAATTTTTTGAGCAGAAAATCGTATGGGAAGGCTTGCGCGCAAAATCGCCGGCGGACACGGAGACACTGGCATACTCCGGTATCGGTTACTCGCCGGAAGCAGCCGAATTACTGAAGCAGGAAGGCCCGAAATACCAGTATGGCAAGGGCTGTCTGTCCGACGGGGTGCTCGGTGCCTGGATGGCGGAAGTCTGCGGCGTCGGCGAAATCCTCGACCCGGAAAAAGTGAAGAGCCATCTGCTGGCAGTATACAAATACAATCTGAAACGCGATCTTACCGATCACGTCAATCCGCAGCGCGCCAGCTACGCGTTCGGCGGGGACGGCGGTTTGCTGCTCTGCACCTGGCCGCGCGGCGGAAGGCTTGCGCTGCCGTTCGTCTACAGCGAGGAAGTGTGGACCGGGATCGAGTATCAGGTTGCCAGTCATCTGATGCTGGCAGGATGCGTCAACGAAGGACTCGAAATCGTCCGTATCCTCCGGCAGCGGCATGACGGTTCGTGCCGTAATCCCTACAACGAGTATGAGTGCGGCCACTGGTACGCCCGCGCCATGGCCAGCTACGGCCTGCTGCAGGGGCTGACCGGCATCAGCTACGATGCCGCGGAGAAAACGCTCCATATCGCACCGCGCATCAAAGGCGATTTCACCAGTTTTCTGTCAACCGCCACCGGATATGGACTATCCGGAGTTGAAAACGGCAAACCATTCGTTAAAGTATGCGAAGGCAGTATTGAAACGGAAAAAATCGAATACACGGCATGTGAATGATATCGTCTATTGAACTGGCAAAACTATGCGGAGTGTCGCAGGGAACGGTTGACCGCGCCCTGCACGGCCGCGACGGGATCAGCAGGGAAACCCGGAAAAGAATTCTCGAAGCCGCCGAATTGCACGGCTACCGCGCCAATCCGGCGGCCCGGGAATTGATGACCGGCCGAAGCCGCATCGTCGCGGCAGTAATCCCGCAGTTGAACAGCGCCTTTCTGATGGATTTTGCCGGAACCGTAAAATCAGCGCTTGACCGGGCCGGGCTTCACCTGATAATCACCCCGACCGACACGCCGGAGGAAATGACTGAACTGATCAACGAATTTGCCGCAAGACGGTGCCGCGCCATGCTGGTCGTGCCGCATGAAGACGGTTTTAAGCTGCCGGCCGGTTTGGACATGCCCGTCGCATCGTTCCTCAGCCGCTGCAAAGGCGGCAAAACAGTTTTTCTGCATCCGGATGAAAAGGCCAGCGGCGCAGCCGCGGTCGATTATTTCGTTGCCCAGGGCAGGCATAACATCGCGCACCTTACTTATAACCGGCAAAGCCATGCGGTTCAGGAACGGGCCGACGGCTACAGCGAGAATATGCTGAAGCACGGCTTGAAACCGCAAATAATCACCGACCGGGATCAGGACAGCCTGCCCGGATTCATTAAAACGAACAAAGTTGACGCGCTGTTCTGCCATAATGACTGGCTGGCGCTCAATGCACTGCGCGCGCTGGAACGGCACGGCGTTAAAATACCGCGGCAAGTTTCCATTCTCGGCATGGACAACAGTCCGCTGTTTACCAGCCTCTGCGACGAAATATCAACCATCCAATATCCGTTCGAATGGCTTGCCGGTGAATTCCTGGCAGTGATTAACGGCGGAACCGGGCAAACAACTCCGGCCCCTTCTCCCGAAATTATCAAACGCAGAACTTGAGCCGTCAGAATTCCGGTCAATATGAATCAAACCCGGTATCCCAGCTCAGAGAAATTCCGCCATTCCAATTGATTTATTGTCTGCCCCGTTGTATTTTCATCTGTGCCGGATTGATTTAATTTATGGCTGCAATGTGTTATAATATGCTGTAATCCAGCATATTATAAATTAAATAAGAAACGGGAACAATAAGGGAATGAGCGGAAAGAACATCGAATTGCATGAAATCGATGCCATGGTTGCCGAAACCGGACGCGACCGCCGCGCACTGATTCCCTTGCTCATGCGTATCAACCGGCGCTGGAAATATCTGCCGCGGGAGGCGCTGGACTATCTGCCGGAAATTACCAGCCTCACTCCGGCGCAGATCAGCGGAGTCGCCACTTTCTACTCGCGTTTCCGGCTGCTGCCGGCCGGGGTTCATTTCATTCAGGTCTGCATCGGCACCGCCTGCCACGTCAAGGGGGCCAATGATGTTTTTCAGGCGTTCCGCAAATATCTGGCAATTCCCGAAGGTGCCGACACCGACCCCGCCGGACTGTTCACGGTTGAAACTGTCGCCTGCCTGGGCTGCTGCATGCTGGCTCCCGCCGTCAGGATTGACGATGTGGTTTACGGACAGGTTGACCCGGATAAAGTTGAAAATATCTTGAAAGATTTTCTGAGTTCACGGCAGATTGTCGACCGGATACAGCAGTCGGCCAGAAATGAAATCAGCGGAGAAGTCAGAATATGTAATTGCTCAAGCTGCGCCGCCTCCGGCAGCAATGCGGTTCTAAATGAACTCAAACGCTGCATAGACGAACTGGATCTGCCGGTGAAAGTGAAAGAAGTCGGCTGCACCGGCATGTCGTTCCGCTCACCGCTGCTGGAAGTCGCCGACGGCGATTCCGGCAGAAGCTTTTATTACGCCACTGTCAAGCCGGATGCGGTCGCCAGTATTCTGGCGGCGCATTTCCGCCCGCATGGAATACGCCGGACGCTGATGGCGAAAGCGCTGGAACTGGCCGCTAAAATCCTCGGCGGCAGCCAGTCGGAAATCGTCTGCCGCTATGCCGTTACCGAGCTTAATGAACTATGCGCCTGCGGGGAGGAATCCGGGCAGACGCGCATCGTCACCTACTGCGCCGGGGAACTGGACCCGCTCGACATCTCGCAATATATCGATTTTAACGGCTTTGCCGCGTTCAAGGACGCCCTCCGGTCCTCCCCGTCCAGTATTATCGAAATAATTAAAAGCAGCGGTTTGCGCGGTCGCGGCGGCGGCGGCTATCCGACCGGAATAAAATGGCAGCAGGTCGCCGCGGCGGAAGCGGAAAAGAAATATGTGATCTGCAACGCCGATGAAGGCGATCCCGGCGCGTTCATGGACCGGATGCTGCTGGAATCTTTTCCGTTCCGGATCCTTGAAGGAATGGTTGTCGCCGCTTACGCCGTCGGCGCGGCGCATGGCTTTATTTATGTCCGCGAAGAGTATCCGCTGGCGGTGGAACGCGTCCGGGCAGCCGTGGAACGCTTCCGCAGGCACGGTCTGCTCGGACAGAATATTCTGTCCGGCGGGTTCTCGTTTGACCTGGAGGTGGTCGAAGGCGCCGGGGCGTTTGTCTGCGGCGAGGAGACCGCGCTGATCGCTTCGCTGGAAGGCAGGCGCGGCATGCCCTCGCCGCGGCCGCCATACCCTTCCGAATCCGGCTTTGAAGGTTTTCCGACTTTGATCAACAACGTCGAGACGTTCGCCTCGATTCCATGGATACTTTCGCATGGCGCGGAAGATTTCAGCCGTTACGGGACCAGGCACAGCCGCGGCACTAAAACTTTCGCGCTGGCCGGAAAAATAAAGCGCGGCGGCCTGATTGAAGTGCCGATGGGCATGACGGTCCGCGACATCGTCGAAAAAATCGGCGGCGGCGTGCCGGACGGAACTTTTAAAGCGGTGCAGATCGGGGGGCCGTCCGGCGGCTGCATTCCGGCGGAACACGCGGACACGCCGGTGGATTATGAAGCGCTGAAGGAACTGGACGCCATCATGGGGTCCGGCGGCATGGTGGTGCTGGACCAGAATGACTGCATGGTTGATATCGCCCGGTATTTCCTGAGCTTCACCCGGCGCGAGTCCTGCGGGAAATGTACATTCTGCCGCATCGGCACCGTCCGGATGCTGGCGATTCTCGACCGGCTGTGTGCCGGCAAAGGCGTCAAGGGCGATCTTGAAGAACTGGAGCAACTGGGCAGACTGGTTAAACGCGGAAGCATTTGCGGACTGGGCCGGACCGCCCCCAATCCGGTGCTGTCGACGCTGCGTTTCTTCCGCGACGAATACGAAGCGCATATTGCCGGGAAATGCCCTGCCGGGAAGTGCAGGGATTTGATCCGGTTCGAAATCAATGATGACTGCATCGGCTGCACCATCTGCGCTCAAAACTGCGCGGCCGGGGCCATTGAATTCAAACCTTACCGGAAGCAGCGCATCATCCAGGAAAAGTGCGTTAAATGCGGGGCCTGCCGCAAGCTTTGCCCGCAGCATGCGGTGGAGGTGCATTGATGAGACAATTTACGATAGAAATTGACGATCAGGAGATTGAGGTCAGCGAAGACATGACTGTGCTTGACGCCGCCGCCGCCGCCGGCATCGGAATCCCCTCGCTTTGTTTTTCCCGGCGGCACGGAGCCTGCAATGCCTGCATGGTCTGCGGAGTGCGCGAAGTGGATAAGGATATCATTCCGGCGTGTTCGACGAAGGTCCGTTCCAGTATGCGGATCGACGCCTCCAGTCCGGAAGTCAGGGCGTTCCGCAAACATGCCCTGGAATTTCTGCTGGCCGAGCATGTCGGCGACTGCGATGCGCCATGCCGGCTGAGCTGCCCGGTATTCTTCGACATTCCGGCCATGCTGCATAAAATTGCGGCAAATGATTTCCCGGGCGCGGCTGATCTGATTCATGACGGAATGCCGCTGCCGCACCTGAGCTGCATGTTATGCAAACGGCGCCCTTGCGAAAAAGCCTGCCGCCGCGGACGGCACGATACCCCGCTTGACATCGTCGCCATCCTGCATGCGGCGTTAAGAACGAAAGACTTTCCGCCGGAAAACCAGCCGCGGAAATATTCCGTCGCCGTGGTCGGCGGCGGTTGCGCCGGACTCGCGGCGTCCGACATGCTGAGCAAGCACGATTGCCGCTGCACCGTCTTCGAATCCGGCGACAAACCGGGGCTGGAGATCGCCGGACTGCTGGCGCCGGAATACTCCGGACTGCTCGAAAATGAGCTGGCGCGGCTGGCCGCTGCCGGAATAACGTTCCGGTGCTCCGCGAAAATCACGCCGGAGGACGTTGCCGGATGGCTGCTTAAGGAATTCGATGCTGTTCTCCTGTGCGTCGGAAGCCATAGCATGAACATTTTCAGTTCTCTGCTGAAAACTGACGAAAACGGCGCATTCACCAGACTGCAGTCTTTTATGACCTCGGTCAAAGGCGTTTTCGCCGCCGAGGACATGGCCATCCATGCCAGCGGGATTCAGGCCGTCGCCGACGGTGTTGAATCAGGACACGCCGTCATCTCCTGGCTGGAGCACGGACGCCATTTTGTAGCGGAAAACCGTTATGACCACCGCTTCGGCGAAGTCACCGCCGAAGATATGCGGCAGTTTACGGACGGCACGAACAGCATTAAAACCGCCGTTACGGATAATGCGGGGGCCGGCCTTGAAGCAGCCCGCTGCCTGCACTGCGACTGCCGGAAATATGAAAGCTGCCTGCTGCGCAGGCATGCTTCAGAATACATGACGCAGCAATTCCGGATACCGTCGCAACGCCACGCCTTCAAGCGGATAGATGCCGGAGAGATAATTTACGAACCCGGCAAGTGTATCCGCTGCGGCATTTGCATAAAAATCGGCGAAGCTGAAGGCAAAGCTGTTGGTCCCGTATTTAACGGGCGCGGTTATGAAGTGGAACTGGGTGCGCCGCTGGGGCATTCAATGATGGAAGCCTTGGAAGGAATCGGCCCGGAATGTGCCGCCGCCTGTCCGACCGGGGCGTTGTCGATCAAAATAGAGAAGTCAGGAGCCGGAAGTCAGAATAAAGACAAAAGTGAAAAGCTTTAATCTTTAAAAAAAAATCCTCTGTGTCTTTGTGTCTCTGTGGTTAAAACGAATTCAGGAAAAAACTAATGAATTGGATAATGCGGGTATTTTTAGGCATTGCGGTCTTCGGACTGCTGGCCGCTTTTTTTGTCATGCACCATAAATCGGCACGGAAACCGAAAATTAAAATGACGGGAAAAATGCAGCCCGACTGGCCGCTTTTTCGCGGCGACCCGGAACTCACCGGAACTTCCGCCGCACAACTGCCGGACAGGCCCAAACTGATCTGGACTTTCAAAACCGGCGAATCCGTTGAATCATCGCCGGTAATCGCACATGGCAAAGTGATTTTCGGCTGCCGTGACGGCAATGTTTACGCGCTGCGGCTTCGCGACGGCAAATTATTATGGAAATTCGCGTCCGGCTGTGCCGTCGAGTCCCCCCCGCTGATCGCCGGGGATAAAATTTACATCGGCAACCTCGCCGGAGACTTTTTTCAATTGTCGCTCAACGACGGCACGGTGTACTGGAAATACAGTTGCGGCAAGCAGATCTACGGTTCCGCCAACATCTTCAAAACCGGCGATGGACGGCAGGCGGTGATTTTCGGCGCGTATGATTTTCAGGTCCATTGCCTGGATGCTGCGGACGGCAAACAGTTATGGTCAGCTCCGACTAAAAATTTCATCAATGGCGCGGTGGCCATATCCCCGCTGCTGCAACTCGCGGTGTTCGGCGGCTGCGATGCCGAACTCCGGATTATTGGCCTGAAAGACGGCAGAGAAATCAGGGCCGTACACCTGAAATCCTATATTCCCGG